>CAIZMV010000262.1 GCA_903934195.1 uncultured Acidimicrobiaceae bacterium
CTGAACCCAATTGTCCGGTACGGCCCTTCCATGAGAATTCTGGGTGACCAGTCTCATCTGGCGTTTCAATCACGATGCTCGGGCGAAACCGCAATATGTCAACAACAGAATCAGGCACTGCCTTCTGCATTGCTTCAAGTGCAGAAGTACTCATCACCAACAATGGCCAACAATCATGATGCGTTCCTGGTGGCGATTCGAATTCGGACACTTCCGGAGGAAACGCTGCAAAATCTGGAAGCGGTTCATCTTCAGTACGGCCAAAAATTCCGCGTAGCTCTTCCATTACGTCAGTTGAATCAGATGGCCCACGACGGAAATGTTCAAGAGCACCATCACTCGGCAATGACTCAAGCGATACAGACCTGCCGAGAACGCCAGACAACACAGCATCAACTCGCTCATCGTCACTGTTTACTTCTTCGCCGTTTGGCAATGTAATGACAACTTGCTGCGAACCATCTGCTGCGGGGCGAGCAGAAAACTGCATTAACTCGCCTATCTTTTTCGCACCGCGTATTCCGCCACGCTCATTGTCTCGTATTGCCCAATGGCGATCGCCGACAATGCCGAGCGGAGAGATAGTCACCGAATCAGCGACAACGCCGACCATTGATTTCACTGGGTATGTCCATAATTGCGACACCCTCATGTGAAAAGCCTTACTTGTAATACGGGTTAGAACCCGCTGCGTGATCTGTAATGTCACGCACTTTCAGTACACCAGGCACCTGTTCAACCAATGTGGTTTGCACGCCATCAAGCATGGTCATCTTGCTCATTGAGCAACCATGGCAACCGCCACCCATAGTTAAATACGCAACACCTTCAGTGTCGTGGCCAACGAAAGTTACAAAGCCACCATGTGCGGCAAGTGACGGGTTCACATCAACAGAAATCACTGCTTCGATAGCCGCTGAGAACTCGTCATCATTGACAAGGCCTTCAATCATCGCTGCTGGTGGCTTGTTCGGGTTGCGAATGATGAGGCCTTGGCGCTCTGAATAGTCAAGAGTTGCACCATTGATGAATTCGAAACTGGCAAGAGGAATGATTACCTTCAAGCCATTAATTGTGCGCACTTCATCAGAGAACGCAGCTTGCGTAACAATTTCAAATGACAAGTCGTACTTGAACTCTTCACCAGGCGCTGCCATCACTTCAAGACGAAGACCAAGACGCTCTTTTTCTGGTTCTTCATCACGAAGAATCTTGAGTTGGACAAGTGCCTCGTCCGTTATCTCAATAATGGTGTCTGTGTTTTGGGGGGCAAGTGGGCTCACGTTGTGAAGGCTATCTACTAGTAGGGGTACCAAACACGACGAACGCCGTTATTGGCCTACCCGCAGGGTAGAACCGCCACCATCAACTTGAATTCGTTGCCCAGTGATGTAACTGGCGGCTGGGGAACAGAACCACAGCACAGCATTTGCGATGTCTTCTGGTTGGCACACGCGACCAAACGGAGCCGCCTCGTCCATTGAACGAAGATCATCCATCTCGCGACGACCCGTCATTGCTCGTGCAAGGCGTACACCCATGTCGGTCTCTACGAGGCCTGGCGCAACAATGTTGACGCGAATGTTGTTCGGGCGTTCTTCTTTTGCCAATGTCAAAGCAAGTGCTTCCATTGCGGCTTTACCCATGTTGTACGGCGCACCATTTGCAGACATGCCTGAAGTTGCAACTGATGAGATGAACACAATGTCGCCACGACCACGAGTGCGCATAGACGGAATTAATGCACGGCACAACTGGTGTGGCCCCAGTGCATGAGTTGCCACCAACTGCCACAGTTCTTCTGGCTCTGTATCAGCAATGCTGCGACCCTTTGACGCAATACCACCATTCAGAATTGCAATGTCGATGCCGCTGTGAACAGACAACACATCTTTCACCAGCGCCACGTTCTCTGCAGGAATGTCATTTGAACCTTGGTGAATAGTTGCTAGGCCACCTGCATCAAGAATTGCTCGTTGCGTTTCTTCTGCCGCTTCCTTGTCACGTCGATAGTTAATAGCAACAGTTGCGCCCTCAGAAGCAAGTAACTCAGAGATAGCCCGGCCTATCCCGCGTCCGCCACCAGTTACTAACGCAATACGTCCATCTAATACACCCATGATTCCCCCATGTATTTCCAACGAACAGTGCCGTTGAGTTCTTTGTATGACAACCTAGACCCATGAATGAAGGAAGTCGTAAGGCAATCATCGCAGCCTTCTTCGCAAATCTCGGTATCGCAATCTCTAAGTTCGTCGGATTCCTCCTTACTGGTTCAGCCGGATTAGCCGCCGAAGCGGTCCATTCGTTTGCCGACACCGGCAACCAGGGCCTTCTGATGTTGGGGGCAAAACGGGCCGTCAAGGCACGCGACGAAGAACACCCTTTCGGGCATGAACGCGAGCGTTACTTCTGGGCGTTCATCGTGGCACTTGTTTTGTTCAGCATGGGTGGACTCTTCGCCCTGTACGAGGGCATCCACAAATTTCGTGACCCACATGAAACAGACAACATGGGAATTGCAATTGGCATTCTGATTGTTGCAATTCTTCTTGAGTCATATTCATTGCGTACCGCGGTGAAAGAAACTGCTCACGTGAAACCCGCTAACCAGAGCTACTGGCAATTCATTCGCACCGCAAAGCAACCAGAACTTCCTACCGTTCTCTTGGAAGATGTCGCAGCTGAGACCGGTTTGTTTCTTGCACTAGCCGGAGTAATGCTTGCCCACTTCACACACGAACCTCGGTGGGATGCAGTCGGCTCCATTGCAATTGGCGTATTGCTTGTCGTGGTTGCCTTCATTCTTGGCGCAGAAATGAAGGGCTTGCTAATAGGCGAAACGGCACTGCCTGAAACACGCATCGCTCTTGCTACTGCGCTGCGCGAACATCATCATGTACAACAAGTGATCTATCTACACACCGAACACTTGGGGCCAGATGCACTTCTCGTTGCAGCCAAGGCGATTTTTGACCCATCACTTTCAGCTGCCGACGTAAGTCAATCCATCGACGAAGCCGAAGTGGCAATGCGCGCCGCTGTTCCGGCTGCCCGATTTATCTTCATCGAACCTGACATCGCTCGGTCATAGGTATAACCTCACAGATACAACACATCACGGGGAGCTCGCGCGTTCAGCGGGCTGAGAGGGTTACTGCGGTAACCGACCCGAAAACCTGATCTGGGTAATGCCAGCGGAGGA
>CAIZMV010000263.1 GCA_903934195.1 uncultured Acidimicrobiaceae bacterium
GATTTGACGTCCTGCATGCACCATGGTGAAAACAGAGTCGAGAAAACTAATGTGGTTCGGACACAAAATTGCTGGTCCGGATTCGGGGAGATTTTCAAAACCTTCAAATCGAAACTTCCACAACTTCGTTGTAAGTGGCCGCAGTAGTGCGCGGGCTCGCGGTTGGGCTCGGCTAGCCGTTGCCAACAGTTCACCATTATTTGGTGATTGCGAGTCGGAACGTGATGCCATGCTTGGCACATATTACTAGTGATTTTCAGACCTCTTGGTCAGTACAACCAGTTGTTAGCGCGGCCCAACTGGAGTAAGTAATTCAACTCCCAAAAGAGCTGCCGACGAACTGACGTCAACTCCCTTTGCAGCAGCAGCATCAATCAGGGCAAGCGCCCCAGGCGTATCCAGATCGTTATCCAGGCAGGCGCGAACCGAATCTAAAAGATCAGATTGAGTTCCTCCGACAGAAGCTACCCACTGTGTCAGGCGGGCCGAACTGCGTGGCATCAGGGTTTCATCCCATTCCCACTCTTTTCGGTAATGGTGCTCAATAATGGCAATGCGGATAGATCGAGGATCCCACAATGTTCGTAACTGATCTACAAAGACCAAGTTGCCAAGACTCTTCGACATCTTCTCGCCATCTTTGAACACCATTGCAACGTGCATCCAATGCTTCACAAAAGTTTCACCAGTTGCGGCCTCAGACTGTGCCCGTTCACATTCGTGGTGAGGGAAAATTAGGTCACTTCCACCACCGTGCAAATCAATAGTGGTGCCAAGGTCACGAAGCGCAAGCGCTGAACATTCAATATGCCAACCGGGCCGACCAGCACCCCATGTTGCGTCCCACGCTGGTTCATCATCAGCTGATGGATGCCACAGCACGAAGTCCAATGGATTCCGTTTCTGCGGATCATCCACATTGCCGCCGCGTTGACGCGCGAATTCAAGCATTTGTTCGTGACTGTAATGAGACACTTCTCCGAACGTCGGAACTTTTGTGACGTCGAAGTACACCGAACCGCCGACGGCATACGCAAATCCTTTGTCAAGCACAAGACCAATGAATTTACGAATATCAGTAATTGCTGAAGACGCGCGAGGAGTGCTGTATGCAGGCAACATTTCGAGTGCTTCCATATCGCGGTTAAAACGCGCCTCTTCGCCCGCTGCTAGATCAAGGTAATGAACACCGAGTTCTCTTGCTTTCGCAAACAACGGATCATCAACATCCGTGACATTGCGTACGCACCGAACGGTATGCCCAAGGTCGATAAGCCGGCGCTGCAAAATATCGTAGAAGAGAAACGTAGATGCATGACCTAAATGCGTTGCGTCGTACGGAGTGATACCGCACGTGTACATCAGCACCAACTCATTTGGAGTAAACGGCACGATGTCGCGTCGCGCAGTGTCGTACAAACGCATTGACATATTTAGAGGGCTTTCGCCCGAGGATCTTTCGTGATACCTGTGAGTTTTGGTGCAACTCGTGTCTTGTATCGAACATTCAATTGCAACAGAACAGCTGTAAACGCTTCGATGGCAGTTGCATTTGATAGTTCACCAGCATCAAGTGGACGACAACCAGGGATGTGTGCAGTGATATCCATGACAATCGTTCGCGCCTCTGAACTGTCTGAACAAATCAACACATCGGAATCAATCGGGTCACCGAGATGTCCAAGTTCCGTTGCAGGCAAATGGTGGAAAGCAGCAACAACTCGACATTCAGGTACCGCTGCCTGCACGTGAGCAGCAACGCTGCCACGAGGTGGCAAAAGAGGCTGAAATTCATGACCGACTCGCACGAGTGCATTAGCCATACTGATGATTACTTTTCCACGCAACAGGTCGATGTGGGCTTTAGCTGTTGTTGCTGCAGAATCCCACGGCGTAGCGAGCACAACTACGTCACAAGCAGAGGCATCATCGTTGTCGCCCCCATTCAAATTCAGGTTGAGATTTGGCCACTTGACTTTCAGAGCATCACACACTTCGGTGGCTCGATCTCTGGTCCGAGATCCGATAACGACGTCATATCCAACCGAAGCAAGACGTGCCCCAAGGGCACTTCCGGCGGGTCCGGTACCGCCCAATATTCCAATACGCATTCCGTAGAGCCTTACACATAGACCCCTTGCGAACTACGGTCATATGAATGGGACTTCTTGAAGGCAAAAAAATCGTTGTGACGGGCGTCTTGACTGACGCCTCTTTGGCATTCAGTGTGGCGCAATTAGCCCAACGCGAAGGTGCCCAAGTTGTGCTCACAGGCGCTGGGCGCGCGCTGTCTCTGACGCAAAGATCTGCACGCAGGCTTGACTCGCCCGTTGATGTATTCGAGTTTGATGTCACTGTTCCCGAACACATCGAATCAGTTCGTGAACAAGTGCGCGCATCCCTAGGGCATGTGGACGGCGTCCTGCATGCAATCGGTTTTGCGCCTGAGGTATGCCTGGGAGACGACTTCTTGGCAGCTCAGTGGAGCGATGTTGCTATCGCCATGCAGATTTCTGCGTACTCATTGAAGACACTTGTTGATGCTTTCCTTCCGTTGATGTCACCTGGTGGATCAATTGTTGGTCTTGACTTTGACAACACTGTTGCCTGGCCCGCGTACAACTGGATGGGCGTAGCAAAGTCAGCGTTTGAATCTACAAGTCGATACCTAGCAAAAGAACTCGGACCACGAGGCATTCGCTGCAACTTGGTTGCTGCTGGCCCGATTAAAACTATGGCTGCTAAATCCATTCCCGGATTCCAAAAGTTTGAAGATATTTGGGATGACCGCGCTCCCCTTGGATGGGATGTCTCAGACCCGATTCCTGTCGCCAAAACAGTTCTGGCCCTCATGTCTGACTGGTTTCCTGCAACAACCGGCGAAGTTATCCACGTTGATGGTGGCTTTCACGCCATGGGCGCGTGACAAACAAACTGTCCGAGGCGTCGTCGCCATACTTGCGACAACACCGAGATAATCCGGTCCATTGGTTTCAATGGGGCGACGAAGCCTTCGCAGAAGCAGCCCGCACCGGTAAGCCAATTCTGTTATCAGTCGGATACTCAGCGTGTCACTGGTGTCACGTCATGGCACATGAAAGCTTCGAAGATGAGGCGACAGCGTCAGTAATGAATCAACTATTCGTCAATATCAAGGTCGACCGCGAGGAACGCCCAGACGTTGATGCCATCTACATGGATGCAGTCCAAGCAATGACAGGCCGAGGCGGATGGCCCATGACCGTGTTCTGCACTCCAACTGGCGAGCCCTTCTACGGCGGTACGTATTACCCACGAGATTCATTTGTGAAGTTGATGCAGGCGGTTGATGATGCGTGGCGTAATAAACGAGACGACTTACAACAAAACGTTGATGCCCTCGTAGAGGCTGTAGGCAGAACCGCCCGCATTGCTCCAGTTACCCAGTTCAACGCTCACGAACTGGCCGATACTGCACTTCAGGCCATGTCGCAAAGTTTCGACACTCGCTGGGGTGGTTTTGGATCAGCACCGAAATTTCCCTCTACATTCGCGCTTGATCTTGCAATGCGTATGTATCAGCGCTCTCACGATGACCAGCTTCTGGGAATGGTCAATACCTCACTTGATGCAATGGCAGCTGGCGGAATGTACGACCACATAGGCGGTGGCTTTTCTCGATACAGCGTTGACGAGAAGTGGCTAGTGCCTCATTTTGAAAAGATGCTGTACGACCAGGCTCTTTTGTTACGCACATATACGCACGCATGGCTACTTCAAGGACATGATCGACATCGCCAAACCGCTGAAGAAGTGATGGCGTACGTCATCAATGAACTACGCCACCCCGACGGTGGTTTCTACAGTGCCGAAGATGCTGATTCTCTTGATGAACACGGTCATTCTGAAGAAGGCGCGTTTTACACATGGACACCGAAAGAAATCAGCGCAATCCTTGGCACAGACTCAGAGGCAGCCGAGGAGTGGTGGAACATCATTGAAGGCGGGAACTTCGAAGGCCGATCAATTCCGAATCGCATTCCTCAACGCACTTCACTACAAAGATCACCACAGATCGAATCTGCTCGTCAACGCCTTTTCAATCACCGCGCGACACGACCACGGCCCGGACTTGATAACAAAGTCTTGACCGAATGGAACGCAATGATGTTGTCTTCTTTATGTGAGTCAATATCTGCGTTCAACCGACTTGACTTGATACCCGTAGCCGAGAAGAACGCAGAATTTTTAGTACACGAATTGCGCAACAGGGACGGAGTGTGGTCTCGCAGTTGGCAAGAAGATGCTCTCCCCCATGCTCAACACAGCGCACTTGCTCATGACTTGGCGCATGTTGTTGACGCAATGACTCGCATGTACGAGTTAACGGCCAATCACGCCTGGCTCACTGTTGCCACTGCAACTGCTCATCAATTAGTCGATGAATACTGGGATCCAGAACACGGTGGTTTATTCACCGTTGCTTCATCGTCAGAGCAATTGATTGTTCGTCAGAAAGACTTGATGGATAACGCGACACCATCAGCTAACTCGGTCGCAGCATTTGCATTTCTTCGGCTATCAGCCATTACTGGTGATGCAGCCTTGGAAACGCACGCACATCAGATACTTGCCCTTCTTGCCAGAGTCGCACCTTCTGCTGCAACTGGCTTTTGCAATGCAATCTCTGCCTCCTTGTTCGCTCAAGAAGGTGCCGTCGAGATTGTGATTCCCGGAGACAATCCTGCGCTTCTTGCAACAGTTCGATCACAATGGCTCCCGAATGCCGTCACTGTGTGGGGCGAACCCGTTGATTCACCATTGTGGGCTGGACGCGAACCTGGCATGGCATACGTGTGCCGCAATCATGAGTGTTTGCTTCCTGCGCGTACCGAACAGGAATTGCGCGACCGAATCGCTACCAGTTTTTCTGGTGAATAACCGATTCCACTGATCGGCGAATTCGCTTGGCGCTGCGACCCTGAGGTTTCGGCCCAGCAGCTTCGTGTCCAATTGCGATAGTGCCCAAAATTTCAATGTGGTCAGGAATGTTGAATTCTTGTCGCAGTCCTGCTTCATTCGAGTGCGCAAAAAACAAGGCACCTAACTTCACATCTTGTAGGGCAAGAAGAAATGTCATGGTGGCAAAAGAAGCGTCGATAGTCCAATACGGTGCCGGCCACTTCTCAAGACCTTCACCAAGACCTGTTGCCTTTTTGTCCGGTTCTGAATAACGCTCGAGATAAGCGGTGGGGTCACACATACTGATGACAATTACTGGTGCTTGCAACAAAAGTGGAAAAGCAAAACCCTCGCGTCGTTCAGGCGAAAGAGCAACATCCCAATATCTCTGTGTTGATTCGTTTTCCAGAACCAACACATGCCACCCTTGCGACTTCCCTGCACTTGGTGCACGTGTTGCTAGATCAATGCATGACGTGACCACCACAGGATCGACTGCTTGATCGGAAAATGATCTCGACATCCGACGTGAACGGACGATGTCGGCGAAGTTCACTGACTTAGACGCGAGCGCCGAGCTTGACAAGGCTTTCAGCCATGGTCCAACCATGAACAATCAACACGCCACCCTTTTTAGGGTTAACGCCTTCAAACAAGGAAGTGATTTCTGGTGAGATTTTTTCTGGCTTCAAGGACTCATGATCGAGGAAACCACTTTGTCCGCCTGACGCGACAATGAAGGTTTTTTCGTCGTAGGTGGAATCAACACCGAATCGACGTGCAAGACGTCGGCCCCAAGCGCGCTCTTCACCAACGGCGCGATGGCCAAATGTGGGAATCATGTCAGTGACTGCCTTCATAGCTTCCATGCCATCAGCTGTTGCAAAGCGACTGCCCACCACTACGTCTTCATCAGGAAACGCCATCAATGCGCGGTGGTATGCCTCTGTCATTAAACCTTTAAGAACTGAATCACGTTTGGCTGTGCGCTTAATGGTCATGAGGCCAAGCAATACACATGGCGTTCCGCCAATGCGCTCAAGTGTTGAAAAGGTAACACCGTGTAACTTGCCATCAATGCGGGCAAGGGTGCACAACACCCAGTCTGTTCCGGCCTTCGCAAATTGCTCAGCAGTGAAAGACCCCTCAATGGTGAGGAACTCTTCAAACTGGGCCTCAGTGAGTGCGCTGCAGTCTTGTGTGGCAACTTCCAACGACATTGACTGGGTGACTCCCTATGACACTCGGGCGGCACTAGTGCCGACAACAACCCTTCTA
>CAIZMV010000264.1 GCA_903934195.1 uncultured Acidimicrobiaceae bacterium
GCTGCAACCAACATGCCGCCGAAGCCACCACCGACAATGGCAACCTGAACTTCTTTAACAATCGGCGCACGCTCTTCGAACTTGATGTACGGGTCTTCGAGATAGTGAGCAAACTCACCCTTAATTTCGGTGTACTGCTCGTTTGCTTCAGTACGCACTCGCTTATCGCGTTCATCGCGATAGCGCTGGCGTAGTTCATCAGGGTCAAACCCCAGGTCGTCAGTTGATGTCTGGCTCATGGCCTAAGACTATGTCTCGGCCATCGGCCAAACGGAGCCGAAGGCTATTTGTCTGCAGTAACGCGAGCGTGCGGGAATACCCGCAAGAAGTTGCCCGAATTGAACTTGTCGACAGATGCCTGAGGCACGTCCTTCATGCACGACTCGAATCGGGCAATGGGGTCACGGCCGCCTTCTGTATGCGGGTAATCGCTAGAGAACAAATAGAGGTCGTCGTTTGACTGGTCAATCAGACGCGCAACATCTTCAAACACGAACGGTGTGAAACCGAACTGTTGACGAACTTGCTCGGATGGTGTGCGCTTGAAACCGCGAAGACGGTCGTCAACACGCGAGTAGGCCTTATGTACATGGTCAAGACGAACAAGCATTTCAGGAACCCAACCAGCACCAAGTTCAACCGATGCAAACTTCAAGTCAGGGAAGTCTTCAAGAACACCGTCAAGAATCATCATTGAAATAAATGTTTCGATGCCCTGGTGCAACACTGCTGCGTCACGAGCACGAACATTTTCTCCGCCACCCATCCAGTCTTTGGTAACACCGCGACCAGTGTTGCTCCACTCTGGCTTCAGTTGCAGTGGGTTACCACCAACATGGAACACGACGGGAACTTGTGCCTCTTGCAACAACGACCAAATTGGGTTGAAGTCAACGTGAGTTGGTGAACGCTCTCCTGCCAAACGATGTGGCACCCACATGGCCTCAAGACCATTGTCGATGCTCCACTGCACCTCTTCTAATGCAAGCACTGGATTCTCAAGTGGGATTGCAGCAACACCCATGAGACGGTCATCGATTGAACAGAAGTCAGCCATGTGGCGGTTGTGCGCACGTGCGCCACCGTAACGAACCTTGTCAGGAATTTTGCTGCTTGGTGAGAACGGCATGTGCAAACTGTGTGTTGGGAATACCAACTGCTTCTTGAAGCCCAACATGTCGTTAGCAATGACGCGGTCGTGCTTGTCGAATGCACCAAGAGCTTGAATCTCTTTAACCTCTTGGATCATGCGATCACCAAGAGCAATCAGCGACTCTTTGTGTTCGTCTGAATGCTGCGAACCGTTGCCAACAATGATTGCAACTTCTTCGTCAGTCACAAGGGAACGGCCATAATCAACTTCTGGAAGAAGGTCGCGCACGTCTGGGTCGGCGAACTTCTTGAGGAAGTCAGGAAGCTCCATGATGTGTGTATCTGCGTCGTAAAGAACGCGATCGCCTGCGTATGTCATTTGGGTCCCCTATCCCTCGAACTGTGGAAAACGGTACCACCCATACAGGCGGTAACAAAGAGGTGAACAGTTGGGTCAGGGCTACGCCCTATTGGGCACCACTCAATACGATGAA
>CAIZMV010000265.1 GCA_903934195.1 uncultured Acidimicrobiaceae bacterium
GATGACACCGCGGAAATCACCAGACTGACCAACAGGCCACGTAACAGGGGTAGGGCGTAAACCAATTTGTTGTTCTACTTCATCAAGTAGTTCCAATGGGTCACGACCTGGTCTGTCGTACTTGTTGAAGAAAGTAATAACTGGAAGATTTTGTGCACGACACACTTCAAACAATTTCAAGGTTTGCGGTTCAATACCTTTTGCAACGTCGAGCACCATGATGACTGCATCAACCGCAGACAACACTCGGTATGTATCTTCAGAGAAGTCACGGTGACCAGGGGTGTCGAGCAAATTGAACACACAATCGCGATACGGAAACTGCAACACGGTTGATGAAATTGAAATTCCACGCTGGCGTTCCATTGCCATCCAGTCAGAAGTTGCAGCGCGCCTGTCGCCCCGTGCCTTCACGGCTCCGCCGGTCTGAATTGCACCCGCATATAAGAGGAACTTCTCCGTAAGGGTGGTCTTTCCTGCGTCAGGGTGAGAAATGATGGCAAATGTGCGCCTGGTGGCCGCTTCGCTCAAGATTTCAGGTGATTCAGACACTCAAAGAGCCTACGGGCGAGACGGGAAACCCCTGTGGGCCTAGGAATCCTTGGTTAAAAGTTCATGTCTGTTGGCAACAGTCTGAGACTCTTAACTGTAAGATTTGGACATGCGGATCCGCCAAATAGTCATTTCACTTGTCAGTGTTTTTGCGATAGCCGTTTCAACAACCGTTGGATTCGCCTCTACTTCTGCAAGTGCTGCAACAGTCTCATCTGGTGTGTGCACCGCCACGGTGGGCAATGCAACTGGTGTCACGATGACTGTGGTTACGGGTGAGTGCGTACTTAAATTCACAAACGTAGGTACAACAACGTGGACAGTTCCTAGTGGAATTACAACAGTTCGTGTTTTGGTAGTTGGCGCAGGTGGTGGCGGTTCTACAGACCTCGGCGGCGGTGGCGGTGGCGGCCAAGTTGTCGATTCAAGTACTACCGCAGCCTCAGGGGAAGTGACTATTTCAGTTGGTGCCCGAGGTACCGCTGGTTCTGGCAGGGTGGGCGATCTGACCAGTGGTGGTCGCACGGGGTCATCCAGTTCATTCGTATCAAGTGGTGGCACAGTGACTGCCAAAGGTGGAAGCGGAGCAACCGGCCGCTCTGGTGCTGACAATAAAAACGCTGACGGAACAGCGAATAACACCGGATACACCGGTGGTGGCGGTTCGTATGCAGGAACTGGCGGAAGCACGGGAACTGGTGGCGCCCTGTACAAAGGTGGCGATGGCGGTGGAGGGGTTACCCAAGGTGGTGGCGGCGGTGGTGGCGCTGGCGGTGTCGGTCAACCAAGAAGCGGCACTGCGAATGGTGGCGTCGGACTATCTAGCAACATCACGGGCACTGCGATTTTTTATGGCGGCGGCGGTGGAGGATCTACTTACGTATCAACGGTCGGCGCTGGCGGCAGCGGAGGTGGCGGCGGTGGCGGCTCTAGCTCCCGAGGCTTCAGTCTTAATGGTGTTTCAGGCGAAAACGGTCTTGGCGGTGGCGGTGGCGGCGGCGGAACTGGTGGCGGTGGCGGAACTGGTGGATCTGGCGTTGTCATTGTGAGGTATTCGCTGCCAGTAATTCCATCTAATACTGGCGCACCTGTTATTTCTGGCACTGCAGCAACTGGTTCAACATTGACAACATCAAATGGCACATGGAGAGGTCCGCCTACCTCGTATGTGTATCAGTGGAAACGCTCATCGACATCTACGGGTGTATACGAGGACATCGCAACAGCGACAAGTAGTTCATATGTTGTGTCTGAATCAGACGTTGGGTACTTCATCAAAGTTTCTGTAACTGGGACAAACGGCTTGGGCTCAGCATCTGCAACCTCTGCAGCAACAACAGCTGTTGTTGATGTTGCCCCAACAAATACAGCACTTCCAGTGATTTCTGGCAATGCACGTAATGGTGCGACATTGACAACAACTAATGGTTCGTGGACAAGTTCACCGACGTCGTTTGCGTACCAGTGGCAGCGTGCGAACACTGTTGGCGGCACATATGACAACATCACATCTGCAACAAGCTCTAGCTATGTTGCGGATGAATCAGATGTTGGGTATTTCATCAAAGTGTCTGTAATTGCCACGAACAACATTGGCCCGTCATCTGCAGCTTTGTCAGCAGCAACAACAGCTGTTGTTGATATTGCCCCAACGAATACTGCACTTCCGGTGATTTCTGGCATTGCACGTAATGGTGCGACATTGACTACAACAAACGGTTCGTGGACAAGTTCACCGACGTCGTACACGTACCAGTGGCAGCGTGCGAGCACTGTTGGCGGCACATACAGCAACATCACATCTGCAACAAGCTCTAGTTATGTTGTGGATGAATCAGACGTTGGAGATTTCATCAAAGTTTCAGTCATTGCCACAAACGGTGTTGGTTCGTCTGCTGCTGTTTTGTCTGCAGCAACAACAGCTGTGGTTGATATTGCCCCAACGAATACTGCACTTCCAGTTATCTCCGGCATTGCACGCACTGGTGCGACATTGACTACAACAAACGGTTCGTGGACTAGTTCACCGACGTCGTACACGTACCAGTGGAAGCGTGCGAGCTCTGTTGGTGGTACATACAGCAACATCACATCTGCAACAGACAAAACCTATGAATTAACTGATGCTGATATCGACAAATTCATCAAAGTTTCAGTCATTGCCAGGAACGGTGTTGGTTCGTCTTCTGCGGTCTTGTCTGCAGCGACTTCCGTAGTTGTTGATCTTGCTGATTCCGTAGTGCCAACAGTGACAAGTCCAGATGCAACTGCAACCGGATTCACATTCACAATCTCTAACTATTTATCTAGCTATACCTATGTGTTGACTACGTCTAAGGGAACAGTGTCGCGGTCAAATGATGATGTCACGGTGACTGGTCTGGCTGCTGGTGAGTCAGCAACTGTCACCATTGCTGTGACGCGCACGAACTACAAGCCGGCTTCTAAAACTGTTACTGGGTCTGCAACCCCAGCTGCTACAACCACCACAACCACAACAGTAAAACCTGCTGTAGTGATTGAAATTCAAGCCCCTGCCGCCACTGTTGCGCCAAGTCAAACCCCTGTCACCACTGTTGCTCAAGGCCAGGCTTCGGTTGCCACTATCGCGCCCAGTGTTTCTCGAGACGTGACTTCAGTAACTACCACTACTACTACTACTACGACCACTACTACAACTCCGGCAACAGCAATCGTACCGCTGGTCAAGAATGCAGCTATCCCGACGGCGTCGCCGGAAACGACACCAGCAACCACGCCTCGACTGAAGAATGCAGACTTCTCGACGGGACAGCCTGTAGCACCAATGATTGCTGAAGTGTCAACTGGTGAAAGCGCACTCGACGTAGGTGGCGTGAGAACCAATGTTGATGTTTCTAGAGAGAACAACAAGATTGTTCTGAAATCAGGCACGTACCAAGCAGTGTTGTCGGGCCTTGATTCTTCGGGTGGAACACGTTCACTTGATGCTGATGGCAATTTGCGTCTTACTAGTGGTGATGTTTTGAGACTCAATATGGGCGGCTTCAAAGTCGGAACACAAGTTGAAGTGTGGATGTTTTCCACCCCCGTTCGTTTGGGAACAACAAAGGTGGAGACTGATGGTCGTGTCACGGGAACATTTACAATTCCCAAAAACATTGAAGACGGATCACACCGAATTGCCGTGACTGCAAAGTTGCCAAACGGTAAATCGACCACGTTTACTCTTGGAATCCTTGTTGGGGATGTCTCCACAACCTCGACTCTTACTCGGGTTCTGATTGCTATTCCAATCACGCTGGCTATTGGTTTCGGCTTCCTTCTCCCCACACAGTTACGCCGTCGCCGCAGAACTCGGACCGTATAGCTGCACTTCCTGGGGGAACTCATTCAAATCCTCGGACGGCAGGCGGAGACTCATGCCTTCTTGCAGGGTACTTTTGTCCGGAATCTTTGTGGGCCTGACGAGAGTGCATCTGGCGGCAGAAATAGTATCCGGCGCATACTAAGATGACCGAGTGAGGCCCATCCATCGAAAATCTGCAGGGCATCCCACACTGTGCATTGTTTCGAATGCTCTCGTTCATCGACTTGCACCTGTTGCGGTTGCGGCCGCAATTTCCTTATTGCTTTTTGCTGATCTCAATTCAAAATATGCAGATGCAGCAGCAACTCCAAAAACAACCGTTCCGAAAACCAAATCTGTAGCACTCCCAAAAGCAGCCTTACCTACTCAAGTCCAGAAATCGGTGATTTCGCTATGCGTAGGAATTAAAACTTCACTGTTGCGGGACCCAGGCAAAGGTCGTTGTACACGAAGTTTGGAGTTTTCTATTCAATGGGGTGTGAGAAGTGTCGCTCCACAATTGTGCATCAGCAAAGCAACGCGGTACCTGTCATTGGGCACTCTTGGTAGATGTTTGCAGGGGTCAGTTCTCGCAAAGCCAAATCAAAAAAATATGTATTTTTTGTGTGCCCAAAGCAAAACTGGATACTTGCGATTGCCAGTGACCAAGACGTGCTTGACAACTAACTCCTCGGTTCGTTACCTGGCAGTACTTCTCGAACCAAAAGTACCAACAACGACAACTATTCCTGAACCGGTGTCCTCCTCACCTACAACGGAAACTACTTCGACTACCACCACGACAACTATTCCTGAACCGGTGTCCTCCTCACCTACAACGGGAACTACTTCGACTACCACCACAACAACTTCAACTACCACGACTGTGGCCCCGGTAGCGGCTCCGGCGATAAATTTGTCATCGTATTCTGAGTCGCAAACACAAAACGTGGCGATTGCTGGCTACGCAGTTACTTCAACTGGTGGTGAGATAGCGAACTACTCGATCGCACCAGCAGCACCTGCTGGTGCGTCTTTCAATACGTTCACTGGGTTATTGTCCGGTACGCCAACAGACGTTCAGTCCGCAACTGATTATGTGATTACAGCAACAAACGCGACTGGTAGTGCCAGTCAAACGTTTAGGTTGACTGTCACGCTGGCCGCGCCTGGAGTTTCAGGGCAGCCAACTGGTGTTGCTGGTGATGGTCAGGTCACGGTGACTGTTGCTGCGGGTATGGGTGGAACACCAGCTTCGTTCGTGGTGAGTGCAGTGAGTGATGCAACAAAGACATGTACGGTGACCGGGTCGTCAGGTAGTTGTGTGGTCACGGGCCTAACTAATGGCACTGAGTACAGGTTCATAGCAACTGCTACCAACTCAACGGGCACATCAACAGCATCAACGGCATCTGCAGCTGTGACATCAGCAACGACATCTAGTGCACCAACTGGTATTTCGATCACTCCGGGAGATACATCGTTGTCGATTGCGTTCTCGGCTGGTGCTGATGGTGGTTCGGCCCTCACTAATTATGAGTACTCAACTGATGGTGGTTTAACGTTTAAGGCTCGTGCGA
>CAIZMV010000266.1 GCA_903934195.1 uncultured Acidimicrobiaceae bacterium
CTGATATCGGAATCGTGTCCACCCATAATCAGATGAACTCAGCGATTGGGGCGTGTTTACCTACTGCGTTAACGGGTGAGCACGGCATTCGAGTTACAACGCCAGAACGCTGGCAAGGTCTCGAACGTGCAGTCATGATTGCAGTGCATCCATTATCCGGAGTGCAAACTCCGAGTGCCTTCGATCTTGAGACTGGTCGTCTGTGCGTAATGGCATCACGTCATCAGTCGGCGTGCATTTTCATCACTCGCGATCATGTGGGCGATACGCTGAACTCTCACCTTCCGGCTGCTGATCAAGCATTAGGCCGTGGAGACACCATCGGCCGGGGCCACGCCCAACACACGGCATTTTGGCAATATCACGAAAAGAGAAACCTCATTGTCTAATTCACAGCTTCGCTCTACAGATAAAGGAGATGCCCGTTTTGTCATTGGTTGTGCTCATCGTGAAGTCAACAATCGCAATCCGGCCATCGATACCTCAAAGCGTCGTGAACCCAGTGAGCAGTTATTGCACCTTTTTGAACAAGGGCAGATCTTTGAAACTGAGGTCTTTGCTGAACTAGAGCGCTTGCATAAGGTCTCGTCGCTGCGTAAGCAAGACGACGATGTTGAAGGCGCAACAATGCGCGCAATGGAACGTGGTGACCGCATCATCATTGGGCCAACACTCCCGACTATCAATCATCGGTCGGGTCGCCCCGACATCTTGATTCGCTTTGGCGAAGAAAAAATGCGCCACGGCAAATGGGCATACATTCCCGTTGACGTAAAGAACTCAAAACCGCTTGAAGGTAACGCCAACGAAAAGTGGGCCGTATCGCCACTTGATGCACCATGGCTAGAAAATCGTGAACGTAAAGACATTGGCCTTGGCTCACCAAAGCCGGAACACAGTTTGCAACTTGCGCATTACTGGATGATGTTGATTGATCTTGATTACGCACCAGACATTGCCCCCGTTGGCGGAATCATCGACAAAGACTGGAATCTCACGTGGCGTGGACTTGATGACGGTGAGCAGTCACCGCTGAAGATCATCGAACGTGAATGGAAGAAGCGTTGGAACGCGATTATTGCAATGCGCGAAGACCTTGATGCATGCACTCGCCCTGTGTACCGCCCCGAGTGTCGCGACTGCGTATGGCACGACATTTGCGAAGCTGAGCTTGTGCGCGAGCGCCACGTATCCCTACTTTCTGGTGTCACTGTTACGCACGTAGGAAAGATGGAAGAGGGTGGTATTACCACTACCCCACAACTTGCAGCACTTGACCCTCGTTCTGCCATTGCAGCCAACAAATGGGGTCTTACTCCAAGCCTTGGTGAATTATTCGATGTTGCAACCGAAGACCCATCAATTGAATTATCAATGTTGCCAAAGATGTCAGACAAGCGTCTCGACAAACTAGAAGCAATCGGTATCAATACGACTGCAGACCTTTTGTCGTACGACCATGCAACTCTCGCAGTACCCACATACAAACTTCTTGCAGACAACATCGATGCAGCACGCGTTAATATGCATGCAGGTAAGTACCCGTTCTACCCACGTGGACAAAGTGCACCAGTTATTCCACGTGCTGATGTTGAAATTGATTTCGATGTTGAAAACGATGACGTTGTGTATCTCTTCGGTGCGTACATCACGCGTAAGCAACCAGATGGTTCATACGACAAAGGCGAATACGTTTCGTTCCACTTCTTTAATCGTGATGATCCGAAAGAAGAAGGCCGCCAGTTGGCTGCGTTCTGGGCGTGGCTACATCAGCAGTTCGATGATGCAGCTGCCAACGGCAAGACA
>CAIZMV010000267.1 GCA_903934195.1 uncultured Acidimicrobiaceae bacterium
ACAGAGTTGCTGCAGAATGCGGTTGACCACGGATTCCCCGAAGGAGACGGCGGCGGCAATGTGGCTGTTCGTCTTCACGTAGAAGAGTCTGAATTGGAAATTGCCGTCATTGATGATGGCCGTGGAATTCCTGCCGGATTCAAATTGGCCGATGCGAAAGGTCTTGGCTTGTCGATAGTGCGAACCTTGGTCACTACAGAACTGGCCGGAACAATTGAAATGCGACCTGCACGTGCCGATGAGTTGGCAGAGGTTGAGTTTGCTCCGCGTAGCGGAAATACCGGAACAGTAATTCTGTTGCGAGTGCCCTCACAGAGCGATTGATTTACAGAGCGCGCTGACTGCGAGCTTGTTGAGCGGCAGTGCGACGCATCTGTCGGCGCTCGTCTTCTGAGTTGCCGCCCCAGATGCCAGTGTCTTGATTTGTTTCAAGTGCAAACTCGAGACACTCAACTGTGACTGGGCATTGGCAACAAACAGATTTTGCTTTTGCGATTTGTAACAAAGCTTGTCCGGTGGTTCCGATTGGAAAAAACAATTCGGGATCTGTATCTCGACACATGGCCTGATCACGCCAGGTGTAATCGGCACTACCAAGAGCGAGAGATGACGCGAGGATCGACACGTCGGACTTCCTTTGTTTGGGGGCTAGGGCGCTAGGCGCGAAACGGGCTGGTAGCGAACTACCGAGAGTGAACACTACGAGCCAAGTTGCCAAGTGACAATGCAGAAAGCAAAGTTCTCAGGTTGTATTTTGAGAGTGCAAATATAAAACACCGAAGGCGCGAGCAATATGACACAGATTCAGGTAATAGCCCATAGAGGCGCCTCTCGGGCAGAACGGGAAAACACCCTTGCGGCTTTTCGTCGCGCCGGCACAATGGGCGCTGATGCAGTGGAATTAGACGTTCGTCGTACTAGTGATGGCGCAATGGCTGTGCATCATGACGCAGTGTTGCCTGATGGTCGATTGATTTGTGAAATAACAGCGGTGCAACTTCCCGATCATGTGCCGCTGCTTCCCGCAGCTCTCGATGCGTGTGAAGGTATGTGGGTAAATATCGAAATCAAGAATCACCCGATTGATGCTGACTTTGACCCAAGTGATTCATTGGCTGCAACGATTGCAACTCATTTGGCTGAACGAGGCGAAGATCATCGTTGGTTGATTTCTGCATTCAACAGACCAACAGTTGATGCCATGCGCACTCTGCGCCCAGAAGTACGCACAGCCTGGCTTACTGAAGGTGTGCGCGATGAAGACCTTGAACGTGTTGCACGAGACATGGCGGGGTTTGGCCACACTGCACTTCACCCATATACGAAGTTCCTGAACGAGCAGTGCATTCAGGTGTTCCATTCCCACGGTCTTCAGGTGAATTCATGGACTATTGATGACCCGGCCCGTATGGCTGAAGTAATTGGGTGGGGAATAGACGGCATCTGCACGAATGTGCCTGACGTAGCTATTCAGGTGCGCGACGCGCAATAGTTTTACGGGTGTGACCGCACGAGGCGAATCGCATTTGGCACGAACTCGAATTCAACTTTCTGAATTTCGCCTAGGTAATCGCCATCAAGTTGATACGGGAATGCACGTGAGTCGCTTGCCACAACATGTTGCACATTGGTACGAATGTCTAGCCATGGGAAGTTCTTAACTCCACCGCCTTGCAAAGCAGAAACGAGAGTGCGAAGCATTTGCGTGGTTTTGAGCGAAGTAAAAGTGACGACTGATAATCCGGTTGACAGGCTTGTTGACGGAACAATGTCAAACGGTCGATTACCGAGATACGTATACGGATTCGTATTCATGATGATTGAAAAGAAACCCTTGTCGACTGTGTTTCCATCACCAAAATCAAGCGCGAAGTGCGGGCGCTTCTTGTCGTAGTCAAGACCCCACGTGCGCAATGCGGCTGCAATGAAGAGTGGGTTGCCTGCGTAACGCTTGAGGCCAGCACGTTGTTCAACGCGACGCACTACCGCAGCGTCGTATCCGATGCCAGTGTGAAAAGTGAAGAAGCGACCATTCGCACGACCAAGTCCAATTGGCGAGATGTCATTTCGGCCGAGAGCCTCGATGATCAGATCAATTGCTTCAAGCGCATCGTTCGGCATTCCGAGGGTGCGGGCAAACACATTGGTTGAGCCTCCTGGCAGTACAGCGAGGGCCGTATCTGTGGTTGCAATGCCAGTCGCTACCTCGTTCAAAGTGCCGTCGCCGCCATATGCCACGACCACATCGATGCCCCTGCGGGCTGCATCCTCAGCAAAACGTGTGGCATGCCCACGGCGGTTTGTTTCCACTACCTGCACGTCGTGGTGCTGTGAAAGGCGTTCGTGGACCGTGACGGTATTGCGGGCCGTCACTGATGACGCAAAGGAATTGACGATGAGGAGGATGCGCAAGGCTTTTTACGGTATCAGCGCATGCGACGAGGGTCACGCCAAAAGGAAGGTTTGGAGGGCGCTTGGGTTGGGTAACGGGGCTACCTCTCGGTAACAATGGGAGGCATGAATGTGATCGTATGCGTCAAGCAGATTCCCGACCCAGCAGCGCCTGGTGCGCTTGATGGGGCCACTAACACCCTGAAGCGAGATGGCAAGCTCATCCTCGACGACTCAGACGCTTATGGCGTTGAGATGGCTCTTCAGTTGGTCGACAAGGCAGGCGGTGGCGAAGTAAGCCTCGTCTCCATGGCACCAAATAATGAAACCTCTGGTTTGCGTACAGCGCTTGCAATGGGAGCAGCAAAAGGTGTGCTCATTTCTGATCCTGCATTGCAAGGTTCAGATGCACTCACAACTGCAAAAGTTCTTGCTGCAGCAATCACTCGCCTCGGCGGTGCAGACCTCATCATCGGTGCAACTGAATCATCAGACGGTTACACCGGAACAGTGCCAGAACAAATTGCTGAACTGCTTGGTCTTCCTTCAGTCACTTTCGCAAAGAAAGTTTCTGTTGAAGGCGGCGTATTGAAAGTTGATCGTCAGACCGAAAATGGTTACGACGAAGTGACATGCGCACTGCCAGCACTCATCAGCGTTACTGCTGGTGTTGTTGAGCCTCGCTACCCATCGTTCAAAGGCATCATGGCTGCAAAGTCAAAGCCAGTTGAAGAAGTAACTGCATCTGACCTTGGCATCACGCCAGTCGGCTGGGCAGGCGCTGGTCAAAAGATCAGCAGCATTGCAGAAGCCGAAGCTCGTCAGGCCGGAGAAATCATCGAAGACGATGGCGAGACATTTACCAAGATTGTCGGGTTCCTTGAGAACCTGAAGGTCATCTAAGTCGAAGTAACGAAGAGGAAAAATCATGACACTCAACAACATCTGGGTTTTCGCACAGGTCGCCAATGGCGCACCAACGTCAGCCACACTCGAACTTCTTACTAAGGCACGTTCGCTTTCATCAAACGTCACCGCAATCATCGGAGGCGACGGCGCATCAGCTGCAGCACTCGGTGAATTCGGTGCAACAAAGGTGTACGCAATCAATCACGGTGCGTCACTTCCTGGCGTTGCAATTGCAGCAGCTTTGAAGAGCGTTATCGACGGTGGTGATACTCCTGACCTCATCATGTTCCCTCAGAACTACGAAGGTCGCGACGTCATGTCACGTTTGTCGGTCAAGCTTGACAAGACAGTGATTACAAACAACATCGACATCACTGATGGTGGCGACGGCGTCACTGTTGTTACCCCAATCTTTGGTGGCAACACGCTTGTGTCAACAACATTCACTGGTGCTGGTCCATTCCTTGCTGCATTCCGCCCGAAGTCATTCGTTGCTGAATCAGCAGGTGGCGCAGCAGCTGCAGTTACTGCAGTATCTGTTCCTGATCTTGGTGCAGCAGGTGCTGCTCAAGTAACAGCAGTTCATGTTGAAGAAACAACTGGTCCAAAACTTGACGAAGCAGACATTGTTGTCTCTGGTGGTCGTGGACTTGGTGAAGCAGCAAGCTATGCAATGGTTGAAGACCTTGCCAAGTTGCTGAAGGGTGCACCTGGTGCGTCACGCGCAATCGTCGACGCTGGTTGGGTTCCTTACTCATACCAAGTTGGCCAGACCGGAAAAGTTGTGAAGCCAACTATCTACCTCGCTGCAGGCATCTCTGGTGCAACACAGCACATGGTGGGTATGAAGGGTTCAAAGAACATCATCGCAATCAACAAAGACAAAGAAGCACCAATTTTCGGTGTTGCTGACCTCGGAATTGTTGGCGATGTGCACAAGGTTCTTCCAAAGCTCATCGAAGCCCTCAAAGCTCGCGGCTAATTATTCAACGTCGGTTGCGCGTAGCGCAATCGCAAGACCCTCTTCTGGGTCTTCAATTACTAGATGAAGCCCCCACCCACCAGTGGGGGCTTTGTCATATGCAAAAGAAGTGAATTCAAGTGAGTTCACAATGCCGCCGAATTCGTCTGGGTCGCATGGCCAGTCATCTGCCAGCCCCACGAATGTTGCGAGAAACCACCATGCTTCGCCACGGCCAGTTGCTGCACCGCGGCGTGGTCCGTGGGCACCGCCACTTGCCGCGGTCCATGCCAGCCAACTGAGTGCTTCATAGGGGCTGAGGGATGCTGTGCGGGCGTGAGATAGGCCTAGAGCGCCAAGAGCCTCTGGTACGCCACCTTCCACAACACATGCGTCTGCGTCGCCGTTCGAGTGTGCTGTCCACGGTTCAACAAGGCGTCGAAACGCATAGATGGAATCGGGGTCATCGACTGGGTCAGCATCTGAGGTGTCAAGCGAGTCGCGACAGTTGGGAAGATCTGGTGCCGGGAAATCAACGCCGTCGTCTGAGTAGTTCGCCATCACGTACGGCGGCTCCCAGTGCTGTACTTGCATCGGCACATCAAGCGCAGTCGGTTCATCTATCGACACTCTGTCACCGCGCATTGCGCGCTCGTGTGCAATCAATGATCTGTCGTGACCGGGCGCAAGATGCTCTTCAAGTTCATCCCATGTGTGATGAACAGAAATTATTTCACTAACTGGCCCTGGCATAAACGTGCGAGCAGTGTCATCAAGTGCGCGCACTGCATCTTGTGCAGGAGCCCATAACGCGAGACGGTAATTTGCAAGAGTTGCAATAGGCCATAGCTGTCGTCCCGTTGACACTGCGCTGCGTGCTTCGTTGCGAATGCGCACCAATAGTTCCCAATCACGTGCTTGGCAAGTGGAATCAACGAACCTAACTAGTTCATCGAGGTCTGCTCGACGAATGAGTGATTCAAGATCTTCTGCCATGTATGCATTCTTACCTACTTCTCCGATTCCGCAACATGTTGCTATTCGTGAAGTTGATTGGTCTCCCTACAGAAGTGGCCAGGGATACTGGTATCTGCTCTCAGGCGTTGGGAACACACGGTTTTCTAATAACCATTCAGTACGTTCAAGCATCGCTTCGATCTCATTGTCTGAAAGCAGAGCCGCTACTGAAATTGGTACTGAATGCATGAGTGATTCGAGTGGAGCCAAGAAGGAGTCAGCAATTGTCTGGCCTGCAAAATCCCAAATGACTGTGCGCAGTTTGAAATCATCGCTGAAACACACACCATGATCAATGCCCCAAATAGCGCCGTCATTATCTAGCAACACATGACCACCTTTACGGTCTGTGTTATTCGCAACCACATCAAACACGGCCATTGCCTTGAGGCGTTCGTGCAAGTCAGGACGTTGTTCATAGATGATGAAGTAATGCTCTTCTGGGTCGTAATCAACAAACAACTGCAGCGAGCCTTCGCCGAGTGGTCCGTCGCGCATCACAGTTGGCGGAACCAAGTGGTACCCAAGAGATTCACTCAGCAGATATGCAGCAACTTCGCGCTTGTACAGACCAGCAGGGAAGTCCCACAGTGGTCGTTCGCCGCGGAGCGGTTTGTAGATACCTTTTATGCCGGCTTCTGGGTCGCCTACTTGAACCAAGAACGTGGCATTGGAACTGTTTGGCATTCTGCCTTCGATATCAATGGGGGCAGTGCTGAGCGCCAGAAGGGCTTCGGCGTCTGAAGACATGTCAGTTAAA
>CAIZMV010000268.1 GCA_903934195.1 uncultured Acidimicrobiaceae bacterium
GAGCACCCATCCTTCGGAGACGTGATATTCAGCTCATCGCGCAGGGCCGCAAGCAGGTGTGGGTGATCAGAAGCGACCGAAACGTCCGTGCCGTTGACCCGAAAAGAGACGCGTGTGGATTGGTCGGCTACATCAGTCATTGAGACCAACTTATACGAAAAGTAAAACTAAAAGCCATAAAGTTCTTGGGTTCCATGCGGGGAGTGCTTGGAGGAATAGGGTTCCCATATGAAATCCAGTTGGGTACGCCGCCCCATCACGGGGCTTGGGGTCTTTTTCCTCGCGATTGCCCTCACGGTCACCCTCCCAGTCTGGGCAATCCTCACCATGTTGGTTGATGCCGTTCGAGGCCGCTGGCGTTTCCCAATTCCGCGCCTCATTGCATTCGCAACGTGTTGGGCTTGGCTAGAAACATCTGGTCTTGTTGTGGCGTTGTTTTTGTTTTTCACCAAACGCGGTCGCAGTGTGTCGGCGCATTACGCATTACAAACATGGTGGTGCCGAAGCCTCATTCAGGCACTGGGTTTCACGGTCGGTCTCCAGATAACTGTGGAAGGTGCAGAACATGTGGGAGCAGGGCCATTTGTTGCACTCGGTCGCCACGCAAGTCTTGCGGACTCAGTAATGAGTTCATGGGTTGTTGCTTCTCATGTTGGACTACGTCCGCGATTTGTTCTGAAGAAAGAACTGAAGATGGATCCGTGTCTTGACATTCTCGGACATCGTTTACCGAATTATTTCGTTGATAGAGAGTCTTCGAACATTGCCGGCGAGCTGCAAGGTATTGAACAGATGGCAGCTGGATTAGGAGCGAAGGACTGCGCTGTTATTTTCCCCGAAGGAAGCCGTGCAAGCGCAAAGAAGCGTGTTCGCGCTATCGAACGTTTACGCGAGCGTTCACCACAACGCGCTGAAGTTCTCTCGGCCCTGCAGTACTTGATTCCACCAAAGCCAGCAGGAGCGAGCGCTTTATTGTCGGCTGTTCCAGAAGCAAACGTTCTTGTTATGTGGCATAGCGGTTTCGACGGCCTCGATACTTTCTCTGGAATCCTTAGCCACTTGGGTCGTGCAAAGGCAAAAGTGCATGTTCATGTGGAAGAGATTTCACGCGCCCTGATTCCGTCGGGTGAAGCCTTCGTGTCGTGGCTTGATGCAAAATGGGTCGAGATGGATAACGCAGTTCGTCGTCAATTAGACAGCGATGCAAACAGCAATCGGGGGGTTGTTCATGGGTAAGGCAATGGCAGTATCAGCGATCACAATTGTGATCATCATGCTGGTCACGTGGTTGATAAGTCTGGTTATCAAGAATGCGTCGATTGTTGACATTACGTGGGGTCTAGGTTTTGCAATCACCTCGTGGGTGCTCGCACTGACTATCGATGGTGATTCAACACGGCAGGCATTGCTTGCGTTCATGGTTGGGCTATGGGGTCTTCGTCTCGGTAGTTATCTTGCGAAGCGAAATCTTGGTCATGGCGAAGATTGGCGCTACAAACTGATGCGCAAAAAGAGAGGTCCGAATTTCGGACTTATCAGTCTGGTCACTGTGTTCGGACTACAAGGCGCGTTGATGTTTACTGTCTCGTTGCCCGTGATGTTTGGTAACTCAGATTCCACTCCTGGTGTAGGCCCTATCGCAGTTATCGGAATCATGGTGTGGGCAGTCGGGTTTCTGTTTGAAGCGATTGGCGACTGGCAATTAGCCCGTTTCAAGCGCGATTCTTCTAACGCCGGCAAGGTAATGCAGACAGGCCTGTGGAGCCTCACGCGTCATCCGAACTATTTCGGTAACGCACTGTTGTGGTGGGGAATAGGAATCGTCGCTGCCGAAACCGGTAGTGGCGTCATTGGTCTAATCGGACCAGTTGTCATGACGTATCTCTTGCTCAAAGTCTCTGGAGTTCCTATGTTGGAGCATTCAATGAACAAGCGCCGTGAAGGTTATGCAGAGTACGCAACTCGTACCAGTGTCTTCATACCGCGTCTTCCGAAGAAGGCGTAACAGTTACAACGTAGCTATTGCTCGGTGAAGGTCATCGACCAAGTCATCGGCATCTTCAAGACCAATTGAGAATCGAAGAAGTCCGTCAGTCACGCCCATAGTGGTGAGCGCTTCTGGTGAAAGTCCTACGTGTGTGCTGGTGGCCGGATGACATACCAATGTCTCGGGCCCACCAAATGAAGTAGCGATGCGAACAACTTGAAGTTGTGAAACTAGGGACTGGCACGCATCAAAGCCACCAGCGACTTCAACTGCTATCACGGTTCCACCGAGCCTCATTTGTTCACGCGCTAATGCATGTTGTGGGTGCGACTCTAAGAACGGGTGAGACACCGAAAGAATCTTGGCGTGGCCCTCTAACGAGCGGGCCAGAATTAATGCGGTTTGGTTTTGGCGCTCTGTGCGAACTCCTAATGTGCGGATACCGCGTAAACCATTTGCTGCGTCGTATGGCGAAGCAACTGCACCGTGCATCACTGCATAGCCCCACACTGAATCGATGATGTCCTTCTCGCCTGCAATTACGCCAAGCAGTGCGTCGTTGTGTCCGTCGATGCCTTTAGTAGCGGAATGCAACACGATGTCAATTCCGAAATCAAGAGGGCGTTGCCCCATTGGTGTAGCAAGAGTCGAATCAACAACTGTGAATGGTCCTCTAATGGCTCCAAGTTCAGCAAGGTTTGTAATTGCAAGTCTCGGATTCGATGGAGTCTCAGCGATCACCAACATTGTTTTGCCTGGAATTACTGCAGCAGCAAATGAACCAGAGACGGTGGGATCAACAAATGTGGTTTCTATTCCAAAACGTGCGCATGGTCCTTGCAAGAAAGACAAGGTGGCGCCGTACAAATTGTTCTGGGCAACGATGTGTGATCCGTTTCCACAGAACGACAAGATGACGGAGGCAATAGCTCCCATGCCAGAGCCAAAGGCCAATGCGGATTCAGCGCCTTCAAGTTCGGCAACGGCATTTTCAAACTGAGCAACTGTGGGGTTCGCAAAGCGTGAGTAAAAGGTCTCTGAACGAAGTCCTGTGGCCCGCTTGGTGGCGTCTGCCAGGCTGTCTGATTCCCACACGGAATTCGGCCAAATGCCAGGGGACAGTGACCGAGAATTGTCTCGTCCTGCGGTAATTGCACTGGTATCGGGCTTTTGGGGCACCTGCCGATGCTAACGAATGTAAGGCCCGGAGTTGCGGGTCATTTCAAGGGTTCGGGTACTGGGCTTCACTGTGCGGTAACCTTGAGTTCATGTTCTCTTACTTAGACGCCGCAACAGGCAGCATGATTATCACCGCCATCGCTGGTGGCGTGGCTGGACTTGGTGTCGCAGTCAAGATGTGGTCAGCTCGAATCAAGTCCAAACTCACTGGCAAGCCAATGCCTGATTTCGAATCCTCGGACGAGGACGACACCGCCTCAGCTCACGACTAACCCATGTCGAGCATTCTTCAAGATCCAGGCTCTTTTCGTGACCCCTTGAGCAAGGTCTTTGTCGGGGACGGCAAGGTTGTCAGAGCGTTCACCGAAATGGGTGCCACAGACATTGACAAAGTTTGGAAGAAGAAGTCGATTCAGCGTGCGCTTGAATCGGGCGATCTCATTGAATCCACCATTGTTGAGCCGGCTTCGGTTGGTCTCGGCGCCCCCTGGGTATCTGCGATGACGCACCCGTTGGTTCCGTTTATTTCGTATCCGTATGAGTGGACATTTTCCATGTTGCAAGATGCAGCATTGTTGCAACTCAAACTCACGCGGGCAGCGCTTGTTGACGGAGTTGGTGTCAAAGATGCAACTCCGTACAACATTCAATTTCTTGGTTCACGTGCTCAGTTCATCGATGCTGGTTCTTTCGAAGTTCGTAAAAAGGGTGATCCTTGGTACGGGTATCAGCAGTTCTGTGAAATGTTCCTATACCCATTGATGCTGCAGGGCTATCTCGGTGTTGGCTTTCAGCAGATGCTGCGTGGTTCCGTAAACGGAATCTCAATTGACACCATGCGCAAATTGCTGCCAGCAAGCCTGCGACGCCCTCGTAAGGGCCGTCTGACGCACGTTGTGCTTCATGCTGCTGCTCAAAAGCGTTATGCCGATTCAAACGTTGACATGAAAAAGCAAGCTGCGAAGTCTGGTCTGAACGCACAAGTGCTTGATGCCACCATGAAGAAACTGGAAGGCATTGTCTCCAGCATCAATCTTGGTGACAAGAAATCGACATGGTCTGAATATTCAGAGCGCGGTCACTACATCGAATCAAGCCTTGATGAAAAGCAAAAGTTTGTTCGCGATGCAGTTGCTTCGGCTCCACGCAAACAAGTGTGGGACATTGGTTGTAATGATGGCGTCTTCAGTCGCATCGCATCAGCCCATTCTGACTACGTAGTAGCCATGGACGCTGACCCTCTCGTTATCGATCGTTTGTACAACACATTGAAAGCGGAGAAGAACGAGAAAATTCTTCCTCTCTACGTTGACCTCACAGACTCAGGTGGCGGAGTTGGCTGGCGCGGACAAGAACGACCAGGCATTTTCAATCGTGGCAAGCCAGACATTGTGATGGCTCTCGCGGTTATTCACCACATGGCAATTACTTTCCATGTTCCTCTCGCTTCACAGCTCGACATGTTCCGTGATCTCACGCCAGAACTCATTATTGAAATGCCTCATGCAGACGACCCAATGGTGCGTAAGTTGCTGACCAATAAGCGCGACGGTATTCACGATGACTTCAACTTGGATGAGTTTGAGCGCCTGCTTAACGAGCGGTTCACCGTGAAGTCAAAGATGTTGCTCTCAAGCGGCACCCGCACCATTTTCCACGCTGTCCGTAAGGGCTAGCGGAAGGGGTGACGGCCCAATCTCGCCGATAACATTGCAGAGTCGTGGTGCATGCACCTCAACTGGCGACGTGGCCGAGTGGTTTAGGCAAGGGCCTGCAAAGCCCTGTACCAGGGTTCGATTCCCTGCGTCGCCTCTATAGGTCTATGTGTTCGCCCGGCAATCGGGGCAC
>CAIZMV010000269.1 GCA_903934195.1 uncultured Acidimicrobiaceae bacterium
CGCACTGCTTCCTGTTATCGCAGAAGAACAGTTGAATGTTGGCGATATTGCTTACGGCTGGTTGCGTGCCGCCGGAGGAATAGGTGCAGCCACGATGGCAATCTTCTTAGCGTTTCGACCAATCCGCCGACATGTTGGTCGCACTCTGTTAGTTGCTGTGGGAGTATTTGGCGTGGCAACAATTGTTCTTGGGACAACAAAATCGTACCTAGTTGCGTTTATTGCTCTGTTAGTCATTTTTGCCTCAGACATGATCAGCGTGTTTATTCGTAGCTCGCTAGTTCCGCTTGTGACACCTGACGACAAACGTGGACGCGTTAGTGCCGTTGAGAGTGTATTCATTGGTGCATCTAACGAACTCGGATCATTTGAGTCTGGCGCAGTATCCAGTTTTGTCGGCACGCCTGCCACTGTGATTGGTGGCGGTATTGCAACACTTGCAGTTGCGGGTGTCTGGTGGGCTGCGTTTCCATCACTGAGAAACATCAACCGTTTTGAAGATCTAGAGGAACCAAAAGCGCAATGAAATCAAACGTCATTCGTACTGTTTGCACATTGGATTGCCCAGATGCGTGCACGCTTGATGTCACCGTTACTGATGGTGTGATCACCGATATTGATGCGGCCAAAGACGGAGACATAAACCCGTTTACTGCAGGCTTTATTTGCAGAAAAGTGCAAATGAGCACAAAACGCATTTACTCGCCTGAACGAATCGCTACTCCGCTTATTCGTACTGGCAAGAAGGGTGATGGTGAGTTCCGTGCTGCATCGTGGGATGAAGCACTAGACCTCATTGCTTCGCGCATCAAACAGGGCATCACTGCTCGTGGCGCCAACAGTATTGCGCCGTACCTCTATAACTCTTCCTCAGGAATTGTGGAAGGTAACGGATCCACATTGGAACTGTTTGCTCGGCTTGGCGCTCCGGAGATTGAACATACGATTTGTGCCTTTACATATGGCCGCGCGTGGCAACAGATTTTTCCAGCGCTTTCGTCGGCGGATCCGCAATCGATTCCGAAAGCGAAGCTTCTCATCATTTGGGGTGCAAACTCCACCGCATCGAACTCGCATCTTCCACCACTGGTTAATGAATGCAAAGCCAATGGTGGCACAGTCATTGTTGTTGACCCACGAGTGACAGGAATTGCAGATCGCGCTGATCTTCACGTGCCGTTGCTGCCGGGAACCGATGCTGTGTTCGCTATGGCAATTGCAGCGGAACTAGAACGCAGAGGAAAACTGAATTCAGTTTTCATCCGTGATCATGTGAGCGGCTCTGAGGAATTTCTTGCAGTGTGTCGTGAATGGACTCTCGATGACGCTGCCGATGAATGCGGTATTGATGTCTCTGTCCTTACAGAGTGTGTAGATCTCATCGGTGCTTCCTCGCCCGCCATGTTGCGCATGGGGTGGGGAGTCGAACGCAATGTCAACGGTGGCAGCAGCATGCTTGCGATTTTCTCAATGTGGGCAGTTGCCGGGCATTTCGGAGTCGAAGGTAGTGGAATTCTTGGGTCTACGTCGCGAGTGTCATCCGCGCGAATTGATGCTGTGCTGCCAGAGGTACAAAGTGCACGGTCGGTCGTAAACATGAATCACGTTGGCCGTTGGTTGAATTCCGAACACGCACCATCGGTTCTGTTTATTCAAGGCGCTAACCCCGCTGTCACAGCGAATGACCAACAGCTCATGTTGTCTGGGCTTGCCAATGAAGAAGTCTTTACTGTGGTTCATGATCAGGTGATGACAGACACTGCGCGGTATGCAGATGTTGTGTTGCCGGCAACCACCCAATTCGAAGTTGATGACTTTGCAGGAAGCTATGGCTCGTTTGCATTACAGCGGGTAAACAAGGTCATTGAGCCATTGGGTGAGTCGCGCAGTAATGATTGGCTGGGTCGTGAATTAGCAGCCCGCCTTGACGTACAAATAACGACGCCGCGTGCTGAAGATATCGAAGTACTTCAAAACACCGTTATTTTGACGCCTCAGAACAGTGTGCAGTTTCGCGATGTGTTCCCTGATGGTGCAAAAGCTCAGTTGTTCTCTCCTGATTCTGAATTGCCGCTGCCGTCGCCAGTGACTGGCCGAGGCTCCACCGGTTTGTTCCTGCGTCTACTCACGTCAGCTACTGCCAAAACTGTTAACTCAATGTTTGCTGAGTATGACCCACCAACTGCTGCTGTCTCCGTTCATCCGATTGATGCAATAGAGCGGGGACTCACAGATGGCGACACTGTTGTTGTGTCAAACAGTCTCGGTGCTGTGACTCTGCCGCTGTCAGTAGATGCACGTATGCGAGTCGGGGTCTGTGAAATTCCAAAAGGTTTGTGGATGCGCCACGTTGCTAACGGGATGGTGTCTAATGCGTTGATTTCAGATGGGGTCAATGACTTAGGCGGCGGGGCATGCTTCAATGAAGCGTTAGTTCTGATTGAGAAAGCGGCATCACAATGAGTGAGATCTTCACCAAAGTAGAGAACCTTGCGAAGCGGGGAGTCATTGTTGAATTCAAAGAGTTCATCAATAGAGGAAATGTCATTGACTTGGCGGTCGCTTTCGTTATGGGTGCTGCATTCAAGACCGTTGTTGACTCATTTGCGGGAAGCGACAAGGGCCCCGGAATCCTCGGTGGTTTGATTGGCGCCATCTTTGGCGGGCAACAACCAGACTTCTC
>CAIZMV010000270.1 GCA_903934195.1 uncultured Acidimicrobiaceae bacterium
CAACGCAGACTGGGACACCACAACCGGTGCCATTAAGGCAATCGATGCACGCAGTGCTTCAAAAGGCCCAGAGCCAGAGGGTATTGCTATCGGAAGTGCCTATGACCGCAAGTGGATGGCTCTTACTTTGGAGCGCGATGGTGGAGTGGCCCTCTTTGATGTCACAAACCCTGTCGTGCCTAAGTACGTCGATTACATCAACACATCAATCCCTACTGGCAACATCGTTACCGGCAAGGCAACAGCAACAGCTGGAGACGTGTCACCTGAAGGCGTGATGTTCGTGCAACCAATGGATAGTCCTACTGCAACTGCTTTGGTCATCGTTTCTTACGAACTTTCCGGAACGGTTGCGATATACGAAATCCCGTCAAAGCGTCCACACGCGCCAACTGGCATGAAGATTTCAGTGAGTGACAAAGCATTGAAAGTCAATTTTGCCGCTTCAAAGATCAAGGGCTGGTCAGGCTCTGCAAAATATGTCGCAGTGTGCACATCAGTTACCGGAACTAAGTTCAGCGCAACTAGCACTAAGTCGCCAGTAGTGGTCAAGATGCCGTTCACAGCTAACCGCTCGTTCCGCTGCACGCTTCAAGCGAAATCAAGTACTGGAAACAGTGCGATTCTCACCAGCAAGACCGTTTACGGATCTAAGTAATCAATCCATCTAATCGAAACAAAATTTAAGGAAACAAACCATGTATTCAGCAAAGAAAACGTTGCGACGCATAGCGGCCGTGACAGCAGTATTAACAGCCGTAATGGCGATTAGCTTCGGTTCTGGCGTTCAAGCCAAAATTGAAGCAAAAGTTGGTGACAAGTGCACCAAAGCTCAATATGGAAAAACTCAGAAGATTGGTGCCGTAGGCGTCCGTTGCACTTTCAAGAACAAGAAGTATTCTTGGACAAAAGTTGCCACAACAACTGCTACCACAATTCCTGCGACTGTCAATAAGACAAAGTGGCCAAAGAAGTTTGTGATTGGCGCAGTTCCTTCTGAAAATGCTGCTGCGATGACACTCAAGTATCAGGGCCTGGTGAAGTTGTTTCAGGATGAACTGGGAATCCCCGTTGAGTTCTACTCTGCTACTGACTACGCCGGAATCATTGAAGCACAAATTGCAAACAAAGTTGACTTAGCATTTTATGGTCCGTTCTCCTATGTCATTGCAAAATTGAATGGTGCAAAAATTGAGCCAGCAGGTGTTGCTGTTTCTACAGCTACAGGTGTACCTGGATACCGTGCATACGGCATCGCAAAAGCAAACAACCCAGCGGTTACAAAACTTGCAGACTTCAAGGGAAAGCGAATTTGCTTCGTTGACCCAGCTTCAACCTCGGGTACTTTGTATCCAACAGCAGGACTTCTTGCAGCAGGTATCGATCCTTCGAAGGAATCAACTCAGTACGCCGGTGGGCATCCACAGGCCGTGCAAGCAGTTAACTCAGGAATCTGTGACGTGGGCTTTGCGTACGATGACATTCTTGACGTCAACGTTCCAGCAGGAAAAATCTCAGGTGTTGGTGCCAGTGACATTAAAACTGTTTGGAAGTCTGGCCTAATCGCTGGTTCACCGATTGCAGTTCGATTGAATATGGAACCTTCTCTTGTGGCTGCAGTACGCGACATCGTCCTGAACAAGGCAAACAAGACCGCAATGGTTAAGGCTGGTCGTTGCACAACTGAAGCAACCTGCCAAATCATTGAAGACTCATCATGGGGCTTCATCAAGACAACTGACTCGTACTATGACGGTGTTCGAGCAGTGTGCGAATCAACTAAGTCAACTAAGTGCAAGTAGATCACGCTGTTGTAGACAGTGACGTGGCAGTAAATGTCACGTCACTGTCAAAGCGTTTCCCAAACGGAACTCTTGCTCTTGACAATGTGTCACTCGAAGTTCCAC
>CAIZMV010000271.1 GCA_903934195.1 uncultured Acidimicrobiaceae bacterium
CATTGTTTATCCCTCGCGCACCAATGCAACAATGCGTTGCACCGCATCGGCAAGTGGGACTGCTTCGTTTGTACCCGCATGGCGGTCACGCAATTCGATGTTGCCTTCGGCCAAAGATTTGCCAACCACAACAATGGTGGGAATTCCGATTAGTTCAGCATCTTTGAACTTGACGCCAGGTGATACGCCGTTGCGGTCGTCGATAAGAACTTCTAGTCCCTGTGCTTCAAGTTCTGCTGCAAGTTTTTCACCAGCGATAGTTATGTCGTCGCCGTTCTTGCCTGTGACAACGATGTGAACATCTACAGGAGAAATTGCTCGTGGCCATTTGAGTCCGAGGTCGTCGTGGAACACTTCGGCAATTGAAGCAACTGCACGTGACACGCCGATGCCATACGAACCCATTGTGACTACAACTTGCTTGCCGTTCTGATCAAGTACTGAAAGACCAAGTGTGTCTGCGTACTTGCGGCCTAACTGAAACACGTGACCAATCTCAATACCGCGCGCAATTTCTAGAGGCTCACGACATGATGGGCATGGGTCTCCGGCTGCTACTTCGACAGCTTCAATGGTTCCGTCCGCGGTGAAATCACGACCATTGACCAGATGCAGAACATGAGAACCTGCAACGTTTGCGCCTGTAACCCACTCGCTACCAGTGACAACTGAAGGGTCAAGGAGATAGCGAACACCAGTAGTGCCTTTTGTGCCTAGAACTTGAGGTCCGATGTATCCGCGAATGAGGCCGGGGTGTTTTGCAAATCCCGCGTCATCAAGCGGTTCAACTTCAGAAGGCGAAACCTGCGCTTCAATTCGTTTGATGTCTGCTTCGCGGTCACCAGGAACACCAACTACTAGTACTTCGGTTGAGCCATCTGGATGACGCAACTGCAATACAACGTTCTTCAAAGTGTCAGATGCTGTCCATGCACGATCAGTACGTGCATGATTTGCGTTGAGGAAATCAACGAGCGAAGCAATGGTGGGGCAGTTAGGTGTCTCAACAATGGCGGTTGCTGAGTATGTAGCTGTGTCTGGTGAAAGTACTGCTGTGGTAACTGCTTCGGTATTGGCTGAATAGTCGCACTTCGTGCAACGAACGAATGTGTCTTCGCCCACTTCGATTGGGGCCAAGAACTCTTCGCTTGCTGAACCGCCCATGGCGCCGCTCATTGCTTTCACAATGACGTACGGCAATTTGAGACGAGTGAAGATTCGTTCGTAGGCATCGCGGTGAGCGTTGTAGCTAGCGGCAAGTCCGGCATCGTCGATATCAAACGAGTAGCTGTCCTTCATGAGGAACTCGCGGCCGCGTAACAAGCCTGCGCGTGGCCGAGCTTCGTCGCGGTACTTCGTTTGAATTTGATACAGCGAGACGGGCAGGTCTTTGTAACTGGAATACAAATCCTTCACGAGCAGTGTGAACATCTCTTCGTGGGTTGGGCCCAACAGAAAGTCGGCACCCTTGCGGTCTTTCAATCGAAAGAGGTTGTCGCCGTATTCTTCCCAGCGCCCCGTGAGTTCGTAAATGTCTCGGGGGAGCATGGCGGGGAAGTGAACTTCTTGTGCTCCCATCGAATCCATCTCATCTCGCACGATGGCTTCGACCTTGCGCAGGACCCGCCAGCCAAGGGGGAGCCATGTGTAACCGCCTGGGGCGGCACGGCGGATATAGCCAGCGCGCACCAACAAACGGTGGCTAGGGACCTCGGCATCGGCCGGGTCATCACGAAGGGTGCGAACGAAGAGTGTGGAGGAACGGAGCATCGGAGCGAAACCTTACTTTGCTTGGATATGATTGTCCCCGTCCTTTGAAGTTCGGTGAACCTGAGGCACGGGCTTACCCCCGTGCCTTTTGTTCTGTTAGAGCCAAGTTTTTGGCGGGAGAGGTGAGTCATATGTCGATCAATGTCGTAGAAGCAGTGACAACCATGGTTGCTCCCATCTTGGCCGACCTTTCCCTTGAGCTGTATGACCTTGAATTTGCCGGCGGCATTTTGCGTGTCACCATCGATACCCCAACCGGGCAAGAGTCAGGCGTCGATGTCGATCAGATTTCTCTTGTCACGCGCCTTCTTGGCCGCGAACTTGAGCACGATGATGTTGTTCCGGGTCGGTTCACTCTTGAAGTCACAAGCCCAGGCCTCGAGCGCCCCTTGCGCACCCCTCATCACTTTCAACGCGAAGTCGGCAAGAACGTCACCATTCGTCTGGTCGCCGAGCTTGATGGCCGTCGCCGTTTTGCAGGTGCACTCATCGGCGCTACTTCCACCACGGCAAGTGTTCGTCTTGAGAATTCTTCTGACACTGTCGAAATTCCACTGTCGCTTATCGAAAAGGCAAAGACCGTTTTCGTATGGGAGACCCAAGCCAAGCCCAACTCTCCAGAGGCACGCGCCGCAAAGCGCAATGCCGCTGCCCAATCTGAACCCACCAACAATCAGGAGGTCAACGCACAATGAGCAACCTAGATATGTCCGATGCAGTTCGTCTGCTCGCAGAACACCACGGCATCAGTGTTGATGCTTTGTTGCAGGTACTAGTAGAGGCTCTTGCCACTGCTTACAAGAAGCGGCCAAATGCTGCTGATGAAGTCATTGTTGAGGTGAACCCAGAGAACCTCGACATGAAGTTCACCGCCTATGACGTCGATGAAGACGGCAACTGGGTAAACGAGCGCGACGACACCCCGAACAAGCACGAACTTGGCCGCATTGCTGCTGCAACGTTCAAGCAGGTCATGAGCCAGCGAATCCGCGAAGTAGAACGCGATCGCAAGTTCGAAGAGTATGCAAACCGCGAAGGCGACCTTGTCACCGGAATCATTCAGCAGTCAGATGGCCGCTATGCATTGCTCGACCTCGGCAAAGTGGAAGCACTCCTGCCACAAGCAGAGCAAGTGCCGTACGAGCGTCCAGAAACTGGTGCACGCCTAAAGGCATACATCGTTGAAGTACGCAAAACAGCAAAGGGTCCACAGATTGTTGTGAGCCGTACACACCCAGGTCTTATCAAGCGTTTGTTTGAGCTAGAAGTGCCTGAAATTGCTGACGGAGTTGTCGAAATCAAGTCATGTGCTCGTGAGCCTGGCCACCGCACAAAGATTGCAGTTCTTTCAAACGATCCAAACGTCGACCCAGTAGGTGCATGTGTTGGTGCTCGTGGTGGACGTGTGCGCATGGTCGTTAACGAACTTCGTGGCGAAAAAATTGACATCGTTTCGTACTCGGAAGATCTTCATGATTTCGTTTCAAAGGCATTGTCGCCAGCGAAAGTAACTGAAGTTCGTCTCAGCGAAGACTCCACGCAAGCAGATGTCATTGTTCCTGACTTCCAGTTGTCTCTGGCAATCGGAAAAGAAGGACAAAACGCTCGCCTTGCAGCACGCCTTACTGGTGTTCGTATCGACATCAAGTCAGAAACGCAAGCAGTCAACGAATCAAACGGCATTTTTGAACCACGTCAGTCACCGCGTAGAACTGAATACGCAGAGGGCGAATGGCGCAAGAACGACGAAACTGGCGAAATGCAATTCCACAACACCGATGGCTCTGTCATTAGTGAACAAGAGTGGGCAGGCAGCACGCCAGCGACAGCCGAAAGCACGGAGGCCTAACCCTTGCCAGTCAAGAAGATCCGAATCGCCGAGCTTGCAAAAGAGCTCGGCCTCACGAACAAAGAAGCACTCGATCTTTCAAAGACGATGGGCATCGACGTCAAGGGCGTGTCGTCCTCGATGGAAGAAGCTCAAGCTGACCGTGTTCGTCGTAAGGCCGTCAAGGACGGGTTGAAACGTGATGTTCAACCTGAAGAAGAAAAGCCTGCAAAGAAAGCTGCTGTCAAAAAAGCTGCTGTCAAAAAAGTTGACGCAGAAGATGGAAGCACGCCAGCGCCTGCAAAGAAAGCTGCCGCCAAAAAAGCGCCTGCTAAAAAAGCAGCTGCAGCAAAAGTAGATGCAGCCCCTGCAGTTGAAGTATCAGCGCCAGTTGTCGAAGCACCTGCTCCGGCTCCAGTTGCTGAAGCGCCTGCACCTGTAATTGAAACACCGGCTCCCGTTGTCGAAGCTCCCGCTGCCGCAGTGGTTGACGCTCCTGCACCAGTTGCAGAAACTCCAACCGGTGAATCACGCGTGATCTCAAGTGGACGTCCAACTCCTACAAGTTCGATTCCTCGTCCTCCAATTAACCCAATGCCATCAGCGCGTCCTGCGCCGTCGACACGGTCAACTCCTCCTGGCATGCCACCAACCGGTATGCCTCCTCGCGGTCCTGGTGCTCCTGGTGCTCGACCCATTCCGCCTCCTCCAGGCCCAATGTCTGCAACTGGTCGGCCAATTCCTCCTCCTCCAGGTGGTCGCGTCGCTCCTGGTGAATCACGTCCTGGTTTCCGTCCTGGTCCTGGTGGCGCACGCCCCGGTCCTGGTGGCGCTGGTTTCCGTCCTGGTCCTGGCAGTCGTCCAGGTCCTGGTGGTCCAGGTGGCCCTCGCACTGGCGGTCCTGGTGGCCCACG
>CAIZMV010000272.1 GCA_903934195.1 uncultured Acidimicrobiaceae bacterium
AGCATTGCGGCCAATTCCTTGCCAAGCAGAACCATCCCATCGCGCAACACCACCAGAAGTTCCGGTCACACCAGGAAATGAACCAGCGACAAACACCTGTGAACCGATTGCATTGATTGACCTCACGACAGCACCAGTTCCGTACTGTGCAGTGAATCCGTTAAAAGCGGAAAACGTTCCCGACGTGGTGTTGTAGACCGCTACATGACTTGCGACCGACGATAGTCCTGTGAAATTACCACCCACATAGATGTTTGTCCCCACAGCCTCCATTGTGTAGATCCCAAATCCAGTACCAAAATAAGAAGAATCTGACACAACACTTATTGGCCTAGTCCAAGTAGTGCCATCAAACTTATGAAACGCAAAAGCTTTGTTACTTCCACTTCCATATCCAGCATTCCGATAGCCGCTTGCATAGATAGAGCTTCCAACAATTTCAATGTCGTGCACTACATAATCTGAAAGCGAATAGGAGAACGATTGAGAGTCAACATCAACGCTTCCCCACGAAGTGCCATTCCACGTTGCAATATTGATGGTATTGGAAATCGGAAATCCACTTCGGCCATCATTAATGCCGTAATAAAACTTCCCTCCAACCACAAGAACATCGTCACTTGTCCCTGCACCATTTTCCTGCACTTTGAGTGCTGCTGCATAATCACCAGGTGAGTCTTTTGGACTTCCTAAACCATTGTTTATGTTTGACCCACCAGTGACCGGTAAGCCCACCCATGCACTACCAGTCCATTTAGCCACCATGTCTGCGGCACCATCGCCACCAGCGTTGTTGAATTCGCCTGCGATATGAATATTGCCCTTGTACAGAACGATGTCATGAACGATTGCATTGATATCACCACTAGATCCAAGTGCTGACCATGAATTGCCATCCCACTTTGCTACGTAATCTGCAGCTGCGACACCTGCGAAGTTGGTAAAACAGCCCGCAACATAAATTTCTGTATTGGAGACCTTCAGAATCTTCTTAATGCCAGGGCTCGCCACCACGCTCGCTATTTCATCAACTCCGCACGAACCACCGTCGTACGAAACCGTTCCAAAAGTGGAATAGCTATTGACCTGAGCTGCATGCGCTAAAGGGTGAACGTTTGTTTGAAGACCCCAGACAAATGCGCACGCGCACAGCACAATGCCAGCAACCGCAAGTCGAACTAAGTGAAGCCTCTGCGTAGACCACATACTGACAAAAGATAAAACATTTTTGGCATTTTTGAAAGGCTCAGCAGCCAATGTGTTAGTGATTTTTAGTTCCAGGCACCCCAGCCGTTTGAACGCTTATATATGGCATATCCGGCCTTGGCATTCACTCTGGCATCCAGTAATTGACTGGCCGATGTGACTCCGATGTCTTTCAGCCAACTGCGATGCGCCAGCCAGTGAATTTGAAACAGCCCTAAACAGCAACCGCCGTTATAAGAGGCGGCGTTCAACTTGCTTTCCCGCTTGGCAATGGCAATCGCTTTGTCTTCAAGCTTGTCCGGCCAGATCTCACGGATAATGGCAGTTGATTGCTTCACCGTGTACCGCTTCTCGGGTGTCTTCAACTTCAGGGCGGTCGAGGTGGCCTTTGTGGTGGCTGATTTCGGCAGGCAAATAACGTCACCTATTAATAGGAGCGATTTTGTGTTGGCTTTGTTGACCTTTAGCAACAGGCTCATGGTCACATTTACCTTGCTGGCAATGCGATTCCAGGAGTCATTTGGCACCACGGTGTAGGTCTTGGCGCAACCCGTCGCCACTTTCGCCCCTGCCGGGGCTGGCCCGCTGAACACCAGCGCGCCTGCAACCACAAGGGCTGCCAGGGGTTTGCGGAGCAAACTCATATGGCGGAGAGGGTGGGA
>CAIZMV010000273.1 GCA_903934195.1 uncultured Acidimicrobiaceae bacterium
ATCTCATATGTGCGTCGACTCGCACAGGGACGACTTGATTTAGTGCAAGACGAAGAACGCCGTAGAGCAAGTGGTGCCGATGCACCTGTTGGTTCATTAGCTGAGCGACTTGCAGATGTATTCGGACAACAACATGGTGGCGGCAGTGCACGTCCGCCACGTGAGACAAATGTTGCTGGCGATCATCCGTTGGTGAAAGAACTTGATGAACTGTGCGAGCACTATCAGTTTGAATCACTTGAGAACATTGATAATCGTGCCTTGTCAGACCTTGCAGGCGCATTAGGAATGTTTGAAAAGTCATGCTCGCAACAACGTCATGATTTGTTTGAACGTATTGATGCACTGACTGCAGCATTAGTAGCGCGTGTGCGCGAAAGTGGCGCTGGTGCAGTGGTGAAAGATTCATAAGGCCATGCCTATTCGCCCAACTGAAACTTTGCACGATGTCGGAGAGTTCATTCGTCAGCAACGTGAGAACGCACAAAAAAGTATTCGTGATCTTGCGCGTTCTGCCGGTGTATCGAATCCGTACTTGTCACAAATAGAACGTGGCATTCGCCGACCTTCGGCCGACATCTTGCAACAAATTGCTCGGGCGCTCGAGATATCAGCTGAGACTTTGTATGTCAGAGCGGGCATCCTCGATGGGTCGCCACCAGCGGCCAGCAGTGTTCCTGAGGCCATTAATAACGACGAGCGACTCACGGGAGAACAAAAGCAAAGCCTTTTGTCCGTGTATCGGTCTTTTGTTGGGCCTGCTGTCACTGAATAGACGCCCTTAGGGAATGAGACGAGCCCTAGATAGGTTGAGTTCTGCATGCTTCGTGTAGCCGTCCTCTCACTACATACGTCGCCTCTTGTTCAGCCAGGTGTTGGCGACGGAGGCGGTATGAACGTGTACGTACGCGAATTGGTATCTGCTCTTGCGCATGCCGGAGTTGATTGCACCACCTATACACGTACGTGGCGTGATGACCTGCCCGCTGAAGTCATGATTGAACCGAACCACAAAGTGGTGCATATTCCTGCAGGTGCAATTGATATGCCAAAGGGCGACATGATTTCTATTGTCCCTCAGTTCACTGAAGGCGTTCTTGATCACATCACTGCTCACGGCGGCACCGACGTTATTCATGCCAACTACTGGCTCAGTGGCCTTAGTGGGCATTCGCTGAAGCATGAACTTGATGTTCCATTAGTCAGCACGTTTCATACGTTTGCTCGCGTGAAGGCCGAAGGCGGCGATCCAGAATCTGAATTCCGCGAACAATCTGAAACTGAAGTCATCGGTTGTTCTGATGCCATCTGTGTCAGTTGCACAGAAGAAGAGCGTCAATTTCTATCTCTATACGGAACTCCTCCTGGAAAAATTGAAATTGTTGCACCCGGTGTCGAGCATGCATTCTTCGCGCCTGGTGATAAGCGTGGTGCGCGTAAAGCCCTTGAACTTGGCAGCGGCCCCGTGTTGTTGTTCGTTGGTCGCATTCAGCCACTGAAGGGTGCTGATGTTGCAGTGCGTTCGCTTGCAGAGTTGGGGCGCAAAGATGCGGTACTTCTCATTGTTGGCGGAGCAAGTGGCACTGAAGGCGAAACTGAATTAGCCCATGTCCATTCACTCATTGAAGAACTTGGTGTTGAAGGCCAAGTGCGGTTTGTTGAACCACAACCTCACCACATTTTGTCTACGTATTACCGCGCCGCAGATGTTGTTTTGGTTCCAAGCCGAAGTGAAAGTTTCGGGCTTGTCGCTCTGGAAGCAGCAGCGTGTGGAATTCCAGTAGTTGCAACTGGAGTGGGTGGGCTTCTCAACATTGTTGAACACGGCCGGACGGGTTTCTTGGTTCCTGATCGTCAACCAGATGTTTTCGCACGCCACATTGCAACCATTCTTGATGACCCGTCAGTTGCTGCAAATATGTCTGCACAAGCAGCAGAACATGCAAAGG
>CAIZMV010000274.1 GCA_903934195.1 uncultured Acidimicrobiaceae bacterium
GACAAGTGATTACACCTGCCTACACCATTCCTGGTGGTACTGCGTCTCTCGGCACAACAGTAGGGCAGGACAATCGTGGCTTCTACGTAGACGTTGCAGCAGGCTCCGGAGCTGACGGAAGTCGTGTCTACTTCGAATAACACCTGAAGTACTACAAACAAAAAGGCCGCACAGGAAACTGTGCGGCCTTTTTGTTTGTCTAAATAGCGACAGTGAGTGCGTCGTATTCGTAGACCCAGTCAAGAATTGACATTCCTGGCGGGCTAATCGAGAGAATCATGTCTCGATCTTTTTGTTCTTGGCCATCAACCATGTGAAATAGATCTCTATTCATTAACGACGATGTTTGCACCTGTGCCGTGCGGCCCTGACGTGCATCTTCATATCTACGTAGTGCACTAACTGCATCATTCGTGCTTGCGTCTGACAGACAGCGTGCAAGAACAACGGCATCTTCTATTGCTTGGCACGAACCTTGTGCCATAAACGGAAGCATCGGGTGACATGCATCGCCAAGCAAAGTGGTTGTGCCTATTCCCCACTGTTCCAAAGGCTCACGGTCGTATAACGCCCACCGGAAAATAGGCTCTTCAACTCGTCCGAGTAGCGAGAGAAATTCTGCAGACCAGCCTTCGAAGCGTGAAAGCAGATCTTCCATGGTTCCTTGTTCAGTCCATGATTCGGTCTCCCAGGAATCCTCTGGCGAGATGCACACAAGGTTGAGATGACTGCGATTTCGACCAATGAAATAACTAACCACATGGCGGTCTGGCCCCATGCGATTTGTTACATCAATAGGCAGATCTTCTACGGCACTGCGGGGCACCAAGGCGCGATACGCAGCTGAGCCGCTGAATCGCGGCTTATCAATGCCGCCAACGCATGGTCGCACTACAGAATGGATGCCGTCTGCACCAATCACAATGTCAAACGATTGCGATGAACCATCTGCAAAAATCACTTCAGACGATGCATCGCCTGGTTCTACTTTGACAACATGTGTTGAAAACTTCAGAGTCACGTTTGCACGCGCAGCAACAGCACTACCCAGTATCTCAACCAATTCATTACGTGCCACGTTTGCTAGTGGCACTTGATGTTGCGTCAAGAAGCTTTCATCAAGATCAGTGGCTCGGATAATTGAGTCATCTTCCCATCGTCGAAGTACTACCCGATGTGGATTCACTGAGATTTCTGAATATGCCTCGCCGAGGCCTAATGAATGCAAGAGCCTTCCGGCATTAGGACTGATCTGTACACCAGCGCCAATTTCTCGGATGCCTGCCGAACGTTCAAAGACCGTGATGTCATGTGCATTCTGTGACAGAGCAAGAGCTGCAGTCAGCCCGCCTATTCCCCCGCCGATAATCGCAATTTTCATGACTATGAGTCAGCGAGCAGTACAGCACCGTATTTGTCAAGTGACAGATTCGAGGCAACTAGGTGCTGAGCTGAACCTTGTGCATCTCTGAAGCAACGTTGCAACGGGCTTGTATTGAACAAAGCACCTGCACCAGCAAAACTCATGAGGCGCGAAATGGCAGCAACTGCAGTTTCTGTGCAATATGCAGTCATGGCAGTAACGCCAGCTTCATGACGTGCATTGAACTCGCCACCGTTTTCCATTGCGTCATCAACTTCGGCCAGCGTGGCAAGCGCGTGAGCTTGCACAGCCTTAAGTTGTTGCGAACTGCGACCGAGTTCATATTGAAATGCACCGCGATCTGCAAGGCGACCATCAAACCCACGGGATTTACCGCGTGCGTAGACAACAAGCTCATCAATGAATCGTGTGCATGCACCAAAAGTAAAACCAAGATTCTCACCGGCTACAAAAACTGGGTAGTTCAAACCGAAGATTGATCCGCCGCGCTTCGGTGGTTCCATTGGGTCAACAGTTAATGCTGTCGGAACAAACACGTCTTTCGCCGTGATTGAAACGCTGCCGGTTCCCTTCAGCGCCATGACATTCCAATCACCGTGCACTGTGGCATCCGCTGTACGAATGACCGCAAGAGTGACCGACGGCGTCTCTGACGCTTCGATTGCAGTCAACATTGCCCAATCGGCGTGGCGAACTCCGCTTGCATAGTTCCATGTGCCGTTTACCAACACTCCGCCGTCAACGCGAGTAAACGTTCCGGTTGGCAATGCCACTGCAGCAAGAAACGGCGACGGGTCTGAGCCAAACAGCAATTCAACTCCCTCATCACTGAGGCGTGACCCAGCAGCAGCTGCTGCACCTGCGTGGTTGAAACCAGTCCATGCTGCCGTTGCATTTGAATAACTCAGTGCAGTGAAATAACGACACTGGTCTGCCAACAACAGACGATCGCCACCGGCTTCAAGAGGTGCCTTAATCATGGGCACGCGAATCTGACGCATAAGGTCCACTAATGCCGGAGGGGCATCACCCAGTTCTTCAGACTCTGCAGCAGTTGCATCAAATTGCGAATGCAATGCAGAGATCTCGCTGACTAACTGTTCGATAGGACGGGCAACGTGGCTACCCATGCGTGATGTTGTCATTGTCATTAGAAAACTCCTTCGTAACTGCCACCATCGAGTTGCAGGTTTTGACCACTGATGTATCCAGCTTGTGCCGCACACAGGAAAGCAAAAGCATCACCAAATTCATCGGGACGACCAAGACGGCCTGCCTTGATTGATGCAATTTGCTGTGCCCGTGCTTCTTCGTAGGTGATGCCAAGAAATTTCATTGCAACATGCGCCATTTGTTCTTGGCGAGCAGTATCAAATCGCTCTGGTAGCAACTGGTTCACAGTGATGTTGAACTGTGCAAGGTCTTTCGACAAGCCCTTCAAGACTCCTGTAAGACCAAGTCGCGTTCCGTGCGACAAACTCATTATTGAGTGGGGTGATTTCACCATTGCCGAACTAACTGCAACAATGCGGCCGAATCCGCGCTCTCTCATGCCTGGCACGACACGCTGCACTAGACCCAATGGCCCAGTAAGTGCTTGCAATACTGCGGCATTCCAGTCATCTATTCCGATATCTAGAAAGCTCTTTGGTGATGGCCCTTGACCGTTGAGCAACAGAATGTCTGGTGTTGGGCAGGCAGCCATGAGTTCATCTTGCACGCTCGACAATGCAGAATCGCCCACTACTCCAATTGCTGTAACGCCATAACGCGACGTTAGTTCTGCAACTGCAACATCAACATCTGCCTGGTTGCGGCCATTGATGACAACGTTGACTCCTTCGCGCGCAATGCTTTCTGCGCATGCACGTCCGAGACCTCTACTTGAGCCAGCAAGGATGGCCCATTTCCCTTTAATTCCAAGATCCATTGCGTTACATCAATCCGCTTGCTTCGCGAGCAGCAGCAATAGCAGGAAGGTCGGACGGATTGAAGAATTCTTCAGGTGGATCTGTTGGCCCCCATACCGAGAAACCAGACGGACCATCTTCACCTTCCCAGTCGAGACGACGATGCACTCGATCCCAAAGTTCTTCATCAACAATTTGGTCCATGTCAGAAAAAAACTCAAACATGTTTGCTGATGGGTCACGTAAGTACCAGAACACATTGGCTCCGAGATTGTGACGGCCAACACCGATGATGCTGGAGACGCGCTCGTCTTTCAGCACGTTTGAACCGGCAAGACCCACTGCATCAATGTCGTCAACTTCTACCGCGTAGTGATTGAGATACGACGTAGGGCCAGGCTGAATCATCAAGTTGTGATGATCTGATTCAACACGCATGAACGTTGCGAAACCCTTCATGATTTGGTCTGAGATGCGATAGCCCAAAACATTGGAATAGAAATCAACTGCTTCAGCAAGAAACGGCGTTCCGAGAACGACGTGACCAACACGACGAATAATTGGCATTTCTGTGTGCAACACCGCATCAGCACGGGTATTCACGCGAGTACGTTCACCAGGGCCGTTGAATGCACGGGTCTGAGTTGGTGTCAAAGAATGTGGAGAACCAACATCAATCACAATCGAGTGACCAAAGATTGGGTCGGTGCAGCGCACTGTGGTGCTGTCACCCGTCGATGCAAGTCCGGCATCAGCTAACCGCTTCGTGATCGCAGCGATGTCAGCCTCAGTGTCACAACTGAGATGCATGGAAGACAAGTGGCGGTGTGTGCCTTCCTTTACTTGCATCTGCACGGGACGATCAGGGGTGCCGAGCACGCCATCTGATGTCGCGCTCATTCCGTGCTCCAGCCAGAAGTCGAAGAGTTCCTGCGGGTTCGTCACCGCAAGTTGAATATCTAATAGTCCGTTCAGTGCCATGACGAAATAGTACGACATCAAACTATTTGACGTCAAACTATCTGCCTAGAATGGGGCCATGGAAATTGGCAAATACGTAGACGAGACAGTGGCGACCTGGCAGCAGCAAAGGCCGGACCTTGATTTTGTGCCCATGGGCTACATGTTGCGCTTTCACGCCATGGCTGAAGCAGCGATCGGCAAGATCCAGATCATCACGAAGTCACACGGGCTCACCCTTGGTGAGTTCGACGTACTTGCCACATTGCGCCGCCATGGCGCTGCCAGCACATTGACTCCGTCTTTCATTGCAGAGGTAGCCATGGTCTCGCCCTCTGGCCTGACACATCGGCTTACACAACTAGAACAATCCGGATACATCGTTCGGATTGCAGACGATTCAGATCGACGCAGCTCACTTGTTTCAATTACGAA
>CAIZMV010000275.1 GCA_903934195.1 uncultured Acidimicrobiaceae bacterium
GTTGCCGCGTGCATCAGGTTCATTGCTCATTGTGATTAGTTCAATCACGTTGGCAAATGTTTTCAGTATGGGGTTTGGCGGCCTCATACCAATAGGTATTGGCACGGCGTTGTTTGCGCTTGGTTCACGTGAACTTGCACCGGAACACTTGGTTGCTGGTTCCCTTGCCATCATTGTGGGCGTGATAATGACCGTTGTGTATTGGTTGCCTGGCAATATCTTGCAGGGACTCGCAATTATCGGTTGTGGTGTTGTACTGCTTCTCGTTCTGAGAAAGCAGTTAGCTCGTGCTAATCAACTAAAGCCTGATGCACCAACTGCTTAAGTTGTGGACGTAATGGCCACGTACTTGACGGCAGAAGCTGCGTCATGATCATGTACACAAGCTCTTCTTTCGGATCAACGGTGAAGTTGGTGCTTGCAGCACCGCCCCAACCGTAATCTCCAGCACTCCCTGGCACTTTTGCTTTCACTGGGTCAAGCGTGACACTAACGCCAAGTCCGAACCCCACGCCATCAAATGCAGTCTCTGCAAATAGTGGGCGACCGCACTCGGTGAGATCAGCGTTGTTTGGCAAATGGTTTGAAGCCATAAACGCAACTGTGCGGTTCGACAAGATGCGAGTGCCGTTGTATTCGCCACCACCGCGCAACATTTCTGCAAACTTCAAATAGTCACTTGTAGTGGAAACGAGTCCACCGCCACCCATGTGTGCCTTTGGTTCGTTCAATGCACCGGCTGCACCAGCGTCATTACGCAAGATCTTCTTGTCAGATGGGTTTGGCACATACAACGCTGCAAGCCGGTCTGCTTTATCTGCTGAACAATGGAACGCAGTATCAGTCATACCAAGCGGATCAAAGATGCGCTTCTTCATGAACTCTCCAAGCGTCATGCCGGAGAGAATTTCTACGACTCGACCAAGGACATCGATTGACATTGAATATGCCCATTCCGTTCCGGGTTGGAACATCAGTGGAAGGCCAGCAAGGATGTCGCAAATGTCTGCAAGCGATGCACCGGGGGGAGTGCCCCATTCGAAACCTGCATTGCGATACATCTGGTCAACGGGGTTTGAATACACGAAGCCGTATGTCATACCAGCAGTGTGTGAAAACAGGTGCCACATTTCCATTGGCTCTGTGACTGGGTCGTACCGTGGCGCTGTGAGAGTTCCAGAGCGGAATACTTTTTGATTAGCGAATGATGGAATGAACCACTTCACCTGATCATGCATTTCGAACAAGCCTTCTTCCCACAACATAAGTGCAGCAACTGCACAGATGGGTTTGGTCATTGAGTAGGCGCGATAGATGGTGTCATTCTCGATTGGCTTTTTGTTTTCAACATCAGCGTGACCGTAAAGATCGCTGTACGCCAATTTTCCAGCACGCGAAACAGTGATGTGATATCCGGGCAGCTTGCCGCTGTCGACGTACTTGCCAAAGTGGGAACGAATGCGAGCAAGACGTGCGGCGTCTAGTCCGACTTCAGATGGATCAACAATTACTTCAAGATTCGACATAACAGCAATCTAGAACCACCCTGAAGGGTGGGTACCACTGGAGAGGCTTACTATTCAGCCTTGGGAGCGAAGTCGCGAAAGGCTGCCAATGCGCGGGGGCCATAGACGGTGCCTGGCCCACCACTCATTGCAATTGCAACACCAATGGTTTCAGCAACTTCAGCCTCAGTGGCCTTGTTCACTGCGGCCCCACGCGCATGGCTGGCAATACAACCATCGCAACGAACTGCAATTGCAATTGCAAGCGCCAGTAGTTCCTTTGTCTTTTTGTCAAGCACACCTTCTGCAAACGCGGCGGTATGTAATTGAGCAAACCCTTCATAGACGCCAGGAATAAGAGCCTTCAGTTCGCGACCTTCAGGCGCTAACTGTGAAAGAACTCCTCGGCCGTGGTCATGGTTGTGTTCTGTCACAAAATCACTTTCAGTGCATCGTTATCTGCGACGCAGTACATAGCGCGAAGAAGCATTTCTTGCAATAACTGCTGACCGCGCTCATTCTGTTCTGCGAATCCACCGAAAGTTGTAACTCCGTAGTTCACGCAGAAGACAATTACAACTAAATACTGACGCCACATTTCATCACGGTCGATTGTGATTCCGTGGGTCTCCAAGCGATCAAGGTAGAAATTAACTAGTTCGCGGTCATGACCACGACGCACTTCAGTTGTAATTGACTGGCTAATGAAATAACCAACGTCATAGATGCCTGATCCAGTACCACAAATTTGATAGTCGATGACAACAGGTTCATCACCATCAAACATCATGTTGTCTGCGCGGTAATCACCGTGAATCAAAGTCGTTGGTTCCATTAAGGTGCCGAGCATCCAGGGAACTTTGTCCCCCCAGATGCCACCGATGCCCCGAATGCTGTCTGGAATAAGGTGACCGGCGTATTTTTCAACGTTTGGCCAACCCTGTGACCACAACATTGGAAGAACCATTTCGTATGTCGGGTTCAGAATTGGAGGAAAGATGCTTTGCATGGCTGGCAACTTCGGACTGTTCCACCACATGGCGTGAAAGTCAGCCAGTTTTTCCAGCATGATTTTTGCATCA
>CAIZMV010000276.1 GCA_903934195.1 uncultured Acidimicrobiaceae bacterium
CCAATCATTGGCTTCCTTCCAGCAGATACCCGCACTGTGACGCTGCCGTTTGAAGTTCAGATTTCAACAACAGACATCGGTGGACCTTCGGCCGGCCTTGCCTTTACATTGGCATTGCTCGACGAACTCACAAGCGGAAATTTGATGGGTCCTTCTCGGGTGGTTGCGACTGGAACCATAAGTAATGACGGCTCTGTTGGGGCAATCGGTGCGCTGGAACAAAAGGCTGTGGCAGTGAAGGCATCGGGTGCAAACCTTTTTCTCGTTCCAGCTGGTCAATCAGCTGATGAAATGAAGCGGGCTCGTCGCGCGGCCGGTTCACAAGTCGAAATTGTGCAAGTTGCAACTCTCGATGAGGCCTTGTCGGCACTGCGGACTCGCGGTGGTGATGCTTTGATTGCAACCAGCGCCTAGGTGGCCTGTGGATAATGCCACCAATTGGCACCCTGGGAGTCGTACTGTAGATGCTTAATGGCTATCTCTTTCTCCCGACCCGACCCATCATCGCCTGCAGCGGTGGGCTCGGCTGCATTTCCCACTAGTCGCCGTGGGTTTGACCAGGCTGAAGTACGTGATTTTCTCAAAATGGTGGCCGCCGAGATGGCGCGCCTTCAAGAGCGTGAGCGCTTCCTTGAGAGTGAGATGCGAGCCATGCAAACTCGGGGACTTTCTGCTCCCGGACGGCTCGATGAAGAGACTGTTACCACGTTGCTCGGCGAAGAGGCAGCGCGCGTGCTTACCGCCGCTCGTGATGCAAGCACCCAAATTCGTGACCGAGCTGAAGAATCTGCAACTCGTCTCGTAAAAGATGCTGCAGAAGATGCAGTTCGCATTCGCGAGTCTGCTGTCTTAGAGGCCGCACGTATTCGTGATGACTCTGGTGCAGATGCCGAAGCTGAAATTGAAATGGCGAAGCAACAAGGCCGCGACATGGTGAACGAGGCACGCGAGTATCGCGAAAAAGTCTTGTCAGAACTGTCTCGTCGTCGTGATGCTGCTCGTTCACAAATTGAACAACTTCTTCATGGCCGCGATCGCCTGATGAATGCATTTGAGCGTGCGCGTATTGCCAGCGAAGACGTCATTGGTGGACTTACTGATGCACACGATGAGCCTGAATTCATTGTAGATTTGTCTCCGACTACCGGTCCAGTACCAATCATTAACTCTGAACACCCATCAGTAAAAGTCTTTGACCGTGAAGAAGTAATTGCTGAAGAAGAGCCAACAGAGATTGTTTCAAATGTTGTGATCTTCGATCATGAATCTGAAACAGAAGTAGAAGTCGTTGCAGAAGAAACAGTTGTTGCTGAAGTCAGCGTCGAAGTAATTCATGAGACGCAAATTGTTGATGTTCTTCATCCAGTTCACACGTCAACAGACGTTGAGCCGTCAATTGAAGATGTTGTCGCTGCGGAACCCGTTGAAACCTCTCAGACCAATGTGGTGTCATTATTCGGTCGTGGACGTCGCTCTGTCGACATGCCTGAAATTGAAATAGAAGAAGTTGAAGTTGAACAGCCGGTCGAGGAAGCAGTAGTTGTTCCGACTGCAAAGAAAGATGTCGTTGCCGTCGACGATATTTTCGCCAAGCTGCGCGCGGGCAGCACCGCTGAAGTTGCTGCAAAAGCAACTGCTCCATCAGACACCGTGAAAGACGAAAAGCCTGCCGTGAAGGCCTCAGCGCCGAAGGCCGAGAAAAAGGCGAAAGCGAAGCCTGCCGCACCTGTTGTAGACCTTGCTCGATTTGAAGAGCGCAATGAAGAGCTGTCACCTGTGGTTGTCGCAATGGCGCGAAAGTTGAAGCGAGTCCTTGCGGACGAACAAAACACTGTTCTTGGCCATGTTCGCGCGAAGCGTTCTTCCCTAGATATCGATGCTGTGCTCGGAACTGAAGCCGAACACAGCGCTCGTTACGCGTCTGCTGTGGCAGAAGACTCCATGGCAGCAGCAAGTGCTGGAGCGAAGTCTGTGAAAGCAGCTGGCGGTTCAAGTCGTCGTGTCACACAAAAGGCAATCGCTGCTCATGCGGTTTCTGCCATTACCGCTGGCTTAGTTGCAGGGTTCCGTGAAGATGCCCGCATTGCGATTGGCGAAGCCGAAGGTGATCGCGAAGTCTTACTTGGCCTTATTCGTGACGTGTATCGCTCGTGGAAGACCGAAAGAATTGATTCACATGTTGACGACATTGCCTGTTCGTCTTACAGCCATGGCGCGTACCTAGCCCTCGAGCCAGGTAGCAAGATCACGTGGATGGCCGAGCCAGATACCAATTGCTGCAGCGAATGTGAAGACAATTCTCTTGGTGGCTTAGTTGTTCGTGGAGATGATTTCCCCACAGGTCACAGTCATCCTCCTGCTCATGCAGGCTGCCGATGCCTTGTTGCCCCCGTTCAGGACTAGCGTCCTGATGCGTGCGTAACTCATCAGACCTTCCTGGCGGCCCTAACGGTCCTGTATTTCGACTTCCTAACTTTGGCAAGCCATCTCGTGGCCGAATTGTAATTTCGGTTGTAGTCGGACTCGTCTTGCTGTTGTTGTTCAGCGCAAGAGCAACATCATCGTTCTACGTAAACGTGTTGTGGTTCAACAGTGTTGGTCGCAGTGATGTGTACTGGGCAATTCTTCGTAGCAAAGCTGAACTTGTTGGTGTCTTTACAGTTGGTTGTTTTCTGTTTCTTTGGGTCAACCTTTTAATCGCAGATCGTCTTGCACCACTAACGCTGCCAAACACACCAGAAGACCAAACCGTTATTCGTATCCGAGAACTGACTGCGAAAAGCCGCGGAAAATTGCGAATCGCATTAGCCGTACTTATTGCTTTCATGCTCGGACTACCTGCTTCTAGCCAATGGCAAGAATGGACAATGTTCCGCAATCGTCAAGCATTTTCAGTCGGGGACCCACTGTTTAAGGCCAATGTCGGTTTCTATGTGTTTCGTTTGCCGTTCGCACAGTTTGTTGTGGCGTGGTCCTTTGGTGCTCTAGTCCTCGTCACAATCATCACCACTGCATTCCACTTCATCAATGGAAGCATTCGTCCTCAGGATCGCGTTCAACGAGTGACGTCGCAAGCCAAAGTTCATTTGTCGGTGCTTCTTGCTGTCGGCACACTTCTGCGTGCTGCTGATTACTGGCTATCTAAGTATCAACTAACTTCATCAACTCGCGGCGTAGTTCGCGGTGCTTTGTACACCGATGTAAACGCACAACTACCGGCACTGAACCTGATGGTGTTGGTGTCACTTGCTGTTACTGCATTGTTGTTATGGAATATTCGTCAAAAGGGTTGGCGATTGCCAGTTCTTGCAATCGGACTTTGGGTAGTTGTTGCACTGGCAGTCGGCACGGTGTACCCAGCAATTATTCAGCGATTCGTAGTTCAGCCAAACGTAAGCACTCGAGAATTGCCGTTTATTCAGCGCAACATCGTCGCAACTAAAGCTGCGATGGGAATCAGTGACGTAACCCGTAAAGAGACAACGTTTAGTTCGATTAGTACCGCTGATATCCAAAAGAATGATGCAGCCCTTCGCGATGTACGCCAGCTAGACCCAGCTCAGATGCTTGATCGTTTTGCGCTTGACCAAGGGTTGACATCGTTCTACACCGTTAATGATCTTGACGTTGATAGGTATTCGATTGATGGCCGTGTGCAGCAAGTATTGGTAGCCGCACGCGAGTTAAACCCTGCTGGTATCCCGAACCGCACCTGGGTGTCG
>CAIZMV010000277.1 GCA_903934195.1 uncultured Acidimicrobiaceae bacterium
CACGATGACATTTGAGAGAAGTATTGCCCCATAGATGGATCCGATGATGCGAGCATCATTTGGAGGAATCCCACGATTCACTTCTAAGTTATGAATCGCAGCTGGCAACGATGGAAATGCCGAACCTAAGTCGGGGAACTCAATGCCATTACGCATGAGCCACAGAGACAGTTGAATCTGTTGAGAAATGACAAGTATGACTTGTGGGGTCTTCATGGAATTCACGGTCGACGTGAGACCAAGAATGCTGTCTGCATTTTGAGAGTGCACAATCAGCAGCAGTTGTGCTTTCCCACCAAACCATTCGGCAATGAATCGGTGGTGGACCTTGGCAAGTGATGCGATTTCCCGAATTGAAATATCATCGGGGTTCTTCTGGCGGACAAGTTCAAATGCCGCATTGATGAGAAGTTCCATGCCTTCTTCGCGTGTACGGCGTGGCTGACGAATTGTTGCAGGCTTTTTAGCCGCAGCCTTCTTGGCAGGAGTCTTTTTTGCTGAAGTAGCCACGCGGATACTTACCCTAGTCGGCGCCGCACCCAGCCATCAATGCGAAGCGCAATCACTACTAACGCGATTGCTGCAACACCATCAAGCCACCAATGATGACCAGTGGCAGAGACAGCAAGCATGGTGATCACAAACGGAGTTGTCATATCTCTCCTGAAGTTATCAGGCACTCGATGTGCGAAAGGAGAGAACTCAAATTTCTATTGCGAGGCGTAAGCGAAAGCGAGCGAAGTGGCGATTGCTAACCATATTTGGTACGGCACGAACGCAATGCCGAGAGCGGGAGACACGCGAAACGCAATGACAAGAAGAGGGATCGTAAACAATGTTGCAAGCACGAGCGCAAAGGCTGATGCAAGCAAGGAGTGTGGAACGTAAAACAAATGTGCCCACGAGAGCGCGGCCACCACACTAAGTGTGAGCGATGTCAACCACACCAGTTGGTTAGTGCTTGATAAACGACTGGCCACGAACCAGGTAGCGATAATGAGCATCGCAAAGTTATACGGCCAAATTATGCCGAACACAAAACTTGGTGGCTGCCACGCTGGGCGAGGAAGTGATTGGTACCACCCTGCGTCCGTTGCGACCCAACGACCAGAGACAATTGCATAGACCGCGACAATGGCTGTCCCGAGAATTCCTACGACATTGCGACTCATAACTAAGTATGGCTCATTTTGCCAATTACTAGCGATGATTATGAGGCGTACACCGCGTTTTGGAAGTCAAAGAAGTTTCCAGATGCACCAGCGTCAAAGAACGGAAGCACTTGGCTCATGTAACAACCCGCAATGCCGGTTGTCTTGTCGATCCAAAAGTAACTGTTAAACGCACCACACCACATGAGGGCGCCAGTTGGGCATCCGTTGGGAAGTGGCTCTTCGTTGATCATGAATGACAGTCCCCACGATTTGGGGGTGCCGGGGAAGATGTCTGCATCATTGAAAAATCCGGGGTTGGCAGATTTCAATCCGGTAACGCGTACGTCTCCAATCTGGTTCTTTGCCATCTGTGCAACTGTTTCGGCAGCAAGAACCCGCGTGCCATCAAGTTCTCCGTCATTCAGAATCATGCGCATGAAACGTGCGTAGTCGGTCATTGTTGAGAACAAACCGCCGCCGCCGCTGTCAAATTC
>CAIZMV010000278.1 GCA_903934195.1 uncultured Acidimicrobiaceae bacterium
AGGCGCGGGTAGTTAGCATTTCTGCAGAGTTGTCGTTCACTCGCCAACTCAGGGAGATCTCTTTATGAATCGGAATAATCCTTTGTCAATGGGGCGTGATATCGCCATTGACCTCGGCACTGCCAACACTTTGGTATACGTGCGTGGCCAAGGAATTGTTTTGAATGAGCCCTCTGTTGTTGCCATCGACATGCGTGATGGAAAGCCTGTTGCTGTCGGTTGGGAAGCCAAGCGCATGCTTGGCCGCACCCCGAAACATATCGAAGTAATTCGCCCGTTGAAAGATGGCGTAATTGCAGACTTCGATGTGTGCGAAAAAATGCTTCGATATTTCATTCAGCGCGTCACGACTAGTCGTTGGAGCAAACCACGAATGGTTATCTGCGTTCCCTCTGGAATTACCGGTGTTGAACAGCGCGCCGTACAAGATGCTGCTGAATACGCCGGTGCTCGTCGTCCGGTTCACATCATTGAAGAACCAATGGCAGCTGCAATTGGTGCAGATCTTCCGGTACATGAGCCAAGTGGAAACATGATTGTTGACATCGGTGGCGGTACCACTGAAGTTGCAGTCATTTCGCTTGGCGGCATTGTGGTTGCTCAGAGCGTTCGTGTAGCTGGTGACGAACTTGATGAAGCGATTGTTGCCTACGTTCGTGCTGAGTACTCGCTGGACATAGGTATCAATACAGCTGAAGAAATAAAGATTCAGATGGCCTCTGCGTGGCCTCTTTCACAGGAACTCACTGGTGATGTAGGTGGGCGTGACACTGTGTCTGGCCTGCCTCGCACAATAGAGATCACTTCAGCCAATGTTCGCGACGCCATTGCAGAGCCAATTGCTGCCATTATTGATGCAGTGAAGTCAACTCTCGATCGCACGCCACCAGAATTGGCCGCAGACATTATGGATCGTGGTATCTATTTGTCAGGTGGTGGTGCTTTGTTGTCCGGAATGACACAGCGCGTAACTCATGAAACAGGAATGCCGTGTTACATAGCCCCTGATCCGTTGTATGCGGTCGCTATCGGTTCAGGCCGTGCGCTTGAAAACATCGAAGCGATGCGCGGAATGATGTCCTTCCCAGGACTCGACCAGCTGTAGTACTAATCCCGTGGCGGACTTATCCTTCACGCGTCGTCGGGCGATTCTCCTGCTGTCGCTTACTTCTGTGATTCTGATCACGATGGACCTTCGTGGAAGCTCCATCATTAATTTCACTCGGTCTGCTTTTGGCGTGGTCTTTCGCCCAATTGAGAGTGCGACAAAAGTTGTCACACGTCCGATTGGTAACGCGTGGAACGGCATGACTCATTACAACGATGTTGTGAAGGAAAATGATCGCCTTAATGACCTTGTTGCATTCAGCGAAGGTTCCACTATTTCTGCGATTGCCAGTGTGCGTGAAGCACAAGAACTGTTGTCACTAAATGGGCTACCAACTCTTGCCGGCATTGCTTCATGTACTGCTCAGGTGGTGGGGCAGTCTCCTTCAAACTTCACGCAAACAGTTGAAATCAACCGTGGTTCTGAATGTGGTTTGAAAGTGGGAATGCCAGTTCTCAACGCAGCCGGAATGATTGGCAAGATCACTGATGTTTACAGCAAGCGATCAGTTGTGATGTTGCTTACAGACCCCGGATATTCGTTGGCTGTGAAAGTTGTGAACATTCCTGCGCCAACAACCACGACTACAGCGGCTCCGGGAACACCAGTCGGTGACACAACTACGACGACATCGACCACTACGACGACTACTTTGCCGCGCGTCACCACTACAACAGGAATTCCTGGTTTCGTTCCGGGAGCAACAATTGCTACTTCGTCAACACTTGCGCCGTTGCCCGGCGAAGTAACTGTGCCGGCCGGAGATGTAGGGCCGAATCAGCCTGGTAAATCAACGAGCTCAGAGATAACTGTTCCGGCAGGGTTGGATGTGCCATTGCGCGAGACCGGAGCGCTAGAAGGCAGAGGAATTTCACGAAACCCAATTGTTCGCTTCGTTGAGAATCAACCAAGATTCGGTTCGGTGCGTATTGGTTCTCCAATCATTTCTGCGGGTGGAGCCACGTCTCTTGCGCCACCAGACATTGTTATTGGGTCTGTCAGCCGAGTTGTGAAAAGAACAGGAACACTTGGTCCGATTCTTGAAGTCACACTGGCAGCGAATCTGAAGAACTTGAACTTTGTCCGAATCTTGCTGTACCAACCATCATCTGAACGAGTTGTAACGCCATGATCGAACGGGTGTTGTTGTTTGCAGAGAATCGTTATGCACGTTTGATTCTTGTCGGACTAATGGTGCTGGCCTTGCAAACGACTGTGTTTAACGACATGCGCCCTTTTGGTGTGTGTTTACAAGTCATGGTGTTGCTTGCGGCATCTGCAGGTCTTGCACGCGGGTCTGACGTAGGCGCAATTGCCGGATTCATTATTGGGTTGTTATATGACTTAGTTCTCACAACGCCATTGGGCTTATGTGCCGCAGTTTTTGCAATTGTTGGTTACTTAGCTGGTGTTGGTCAATCGTTGGTGTACGAACCGACGTGGTGGACACGCATGTTGCTTGGCTCTGTTGCGAGTGCGATTGGCATGATTTTGTTGCCTATTGCTTCGACCATTACGGGTGCCACCGGAATTCTGAACGCACGTGTTCTGTTTGTGGCTCTGATTGTCGGCTTGTTCAATGCAGTGTTAAGTGTCCCAGCCGAGAAACTGTGTCGATGGGCGCTCACTGAACCGGCGGCAGTTCGCTAATGCCACGCGAAAGCAGAATGTCGCGATTGGCAATTCTCGCGACCGTCGCGATGCTGCTCGGTTCGTTGTTGACTGTTCGTTTGTGGTTTCTGCAAGCAGTTGATGCGCCGGGTCTAGAACAGCGTGTTCAAGAAGTGCGAACACGAACTGTGAAATTGACATCTGAGCGCGGTCGCATTTTCGACATTAAGGGCCGAATCATGGCCGACAATGAACGTCTTCTGACAATCACACTAGATAGAGCAGTGATTTCTGGGCCATTAGCGCGCCAGCAAATGTGGAACCGTTTATCGGGTGCTCTCAATATGTCCGTAGAGGAATTGGAAGATCGATACCTTTCAAAGCGATACAACCAATTGCAACCTGTGCCGTTGAAAGAAGATGTTTCAGAAGACCTTGCAATTTTCTTGCGGGAACGCTCTGAGGATTATCCCGGAATCGACATTATTGAAACATGGCGACGTGAGTACCCGTATGCGCCGATGGCAAGCCATGTTCTCGGATTTCTCGGTGCGATACGTGAAAGCGAAACCACGTACTACAAGAATCTCGGATACGACCCAGATGCTCGCGTTGGGCAGTTCGGTGTTGAACAGACATATGAGTCAGTACTTCGTGGGAAGTCTGGTTACGTCAAATACGAAGTTGATTCACGTGGTCGAATACTTCGATTAATCGAACGCAAAGAGCCGATTCCGGGCAATGACCTTCAGCTATCTATCAATTTGGATATTCAACAATTTACTGAGCAAGCACTTCAGACCGAATTAATGGTTCGTCGTCGAACGGAAGCGCCCACTGTGTTGTCGTTTGGGCAGCCAGACCCGGCATACCCAGAGATCACGTATTACAAAGCACCAGCCGGATCAACCGTTGTGTTGAATCATGAAACGGGCGAAGTGGTCGCGATGGCGAGCTATCCAAACTTTGATAATCGTTGGTTTAATGCAGGAATTTCTTCGGAAAAATTCGCCGAACTGTTTCCAGTCACCAAAGACCCTGACCAATCAATCTTGGTGAACCGCGCCATTTCTGGCCGTTACAACTTGGGATCTGCCTTCAAGCCGTTTGTGGCGTATGCAGCGTTGAATAGCGGTCAATTAGCTGGAGGAACTAAATACACATTGAAAGACGAAGGAACGTACAAACTGGAGAGCATTCCGAAGGAACGTTGTCAGTTGAACGTGAAGTGCGTTTTCAAGAATGCAGTATGTGGAAATGGTGCACCGTGTAAATACGGTCGCATCAATGTTGTCACTGCACTTGCAGTTTCATCGGACGTGTTTTTCTACAAGATTGGTGAACAGATATTCACTCAACGTGGAAACAAGCCCGTGCTTGAAGAACAAGTTCGCTTATTCGGATTCGGCTCCCCAACGGAGATAGATCTTCCGTATGAGTTCATTGGGACGATTCCGAGCAAGTCTCTGAAACAACGTCTTGCTGCAAGTGGTGCCATTGCGAAAGACGAGGGCAGGGGCTTCTACGTCGGAGACAATGTTCAGTTTTCAATTGGCCAGGGACTGCTGTCAGCATCTCCATTGCAATTGGCTGTTGCGTACGGGACTTTGGCCAATGGTGGATATGTGATGAGACCACGCGTGGTACATGCGATTTTGGCGCCCGGTACTCCGAACGGAAAATCGGGTCGTGTAAACCTCGCAAAGAGCACCGTGTTGCAGAGTTTTGCTGAACCGCAAGTTGTTCGTGATATTGGTGCTCGACCTGAAATCGTTGACCCCATTGTTCAGGGACTGACTCGAGTGATCACAGGCCCTGGTGTACGTTCTGATATTTATCACTCAACTACTGGTGAAAAGTTGTTCCGCTCGTACCCGAAAAGTTCATTGCCAATTGCGGGGAAAACAGGTACCGCTCAAGGTGCTGGAAACCTTCCATGGAATGACTCGTCTGTCTTTGGATCGTTTAGCAAAGACCC
>CAIZMV010000279.1 GCA_903934195.1 uncultured Acidimicrobiaceae bacterium
CGACAACTGACGATGTGCTCGGCAGAAGAAAAGTGCGAACAAAGGTGCGAGTTGCGTCTTCATTTGCAAAATCAAGTGTGGGTGACGGCGACAAGTAATACGAGATCACTAGTCGGCACATCACGTCAACGATGTGGGCAGCTTCAGAGGCCGGGATGAACTCATCTGTAAGCGGGGTGATGAATGCCGTTGCGACGCGCACAATGCGGCCAACACCGCTAACCGTGAGGTCACCAAGGGTTTCACCTGGAACTGTTGCAAGCATCATGGCCAAGTGCTCATCGTGCTGCAATTCACTTGACGCAACAACAATGCAACGCACCAATAGTTCTTCTAACGATTCAGAGCCCTCGACATTTGCGCGCATTGCAGTGAAGAAGTCTTCTAACTTGCCAAGACGCACTGCCTCGAACAACACGTCACGACCGCCCGGAAAAAGCCGATACACAGTGGCCCGAGAAACGCCCGCCGTGGCACAGATGTCATCCATGGTGACTTTGTCCCAGCCCCATTGCGTGACACAGGAATCAACAGCAGAAAAAATGGCGGCTTCAATATCGCGAGGCTGGGCGGCTGTGTCGGACGTCACGATGAGACACTAAGACAGAAACTGTCTCAATGTCAAGGGGGTGTATAAATCCCGACTGGGTGGGTCAGGTATTAACACTTGTAGAGTCGTAGCGCCCCAACGAAATTCCGTGAAAGGAACCATCATGCGCAAACTATCCATCTCTCTCGCCATCACTGGCACTCTTCTGCTCGCTGCATGCGGTGGCAGTAGCTCATCGTCAGACACAACGGCTGCTGCAAGCTCCGGTACAGGCAACGAGTGCACCAGTGGCAAGACACTTACTGCTGACACATTGACCATCGGAACAGGCAACCCTGCTTATTCACCGTGGGTTGAGAATGACAAGCCTGAATCAAAGGAAGGCTTCGAAGCCGCAGTTGCATACGCAGTTGCTGCCGAGCTTGGATTCGGTGATGCAGCAGTTACTTGGGTTCGCACTGGCTTCGACGAAGCAGTCCAACCAGGTAAGAAGAACTTTGACTTCAACTTGCAACAGTTCTCAATCAATGACGAGCGCAAGAAGACAGTTTCATTCAGTGCGTCGTACTACTCAACAAACCAGGCAGTGGTAGCCCTTGCTGGTTCACCAGCAATTGGTGCAACAACTGTTGCTGATTTGGCAGACGTAAAGTTCGGCGCACAAGCCGGAACAACAAGCCTTGACTTCATCACCAATGTGATCAAGCCATCAGCTGAGCCATTTGCATACGACGACAATGCCGGCGCAAAAGCCGCCCTTGAAGCTAAGCAAATTGATGCAATTGTTGTTGACCTTCCAACTGCTTTCTACATCGCAGCAGTTGAACTCACCGGAGCATCAGTTGTTGGTCAGTTCCCAGCAAGCGCAAGCACAACACCAGACAACTTTGGCTTGGTCTTTGACCTCAATAACCCACTTGTTGAATGTGTTGATACAGCTCTCGCTGCATTGAAGGACAACGGCACACTTGCTGAAATCGAAAAGACCTGGTTGGCCGACAAGACCAACGCACCAGTTATCGCGGTTTCCTAAACAGTTCATACCCATAACCAATGGGAACCATTACAGGTCGTCGCGCTGCGTATGAACGCGCACGCAAACGCCGCAGCACCGTAGTTGCTACCGTCAGTTCGCTGGCGGTAGTGACTGCGATTGTTGTTTTGGTTCCTAAAATGCCTCGGTGGGACCGAGTGCATGAATCATTCTTCAATGGCGAGCGATTTGCTGATTCGCTCCCCCGTCTTCTTGACGCTTTCGTTCTCGACATCAAGATCTTTGCTTGGTCGATGCCGGCAATTGTCGCACTGGCATTACTGATTGCAGTCACGCGCAACTCGCGCTCCGCAGCCTTGTTCCCTTTGCGCATTCTCACCATTGCCTTCACGGACATCATGCGGGGCGTCCCAATCATCTTGTGGATCTATCTCATTGGTTTCGGCGTGCCAGGGCTTGGCATCGACAGGCCCTGGAACAGCCCACTGATTTGGGGTTCTGTTGCACTCGTATTGACGTATTCCGCCTACATAGCGGAAGTGTTCCGCGCAGGCATTGAAAGCGTTCATGAATCACAGCGGGCAGCAGCGCGATCGCTCGGATTATCAAGTTGGCAAACCATGCGACATGTCGTACTGCCTCAGGCGATTCGACGAGTTGTCCCTCCTCTTATGAACGACATGGTGAGCCTGCAAAAAGACGTTGCCCTCGTAAGTCTTATTGGTCCCATTGAAATTCTGCGACAAGCAGGAATCGACAAATCAAAGTTCGCAAACTTCACGCCATACATTGCGGCAGCAGCAATATTTCTCCTGATCACAATTCCTCTTACGCGTACTACGGACTGGTTGATTGAACGTGAACGCCGTCGCACAACAGGGACGCGTATTTCATGAGTGCCGCAAAGATCTCGCTACGCGCCGTCCACAAGGCATTTGGAACTAACTCCGTTCTGAATGGAATTGATCTGGATATTGCCGAAGGAACCGTTGTGTCTCTCATCGGACCTAGTGGTTCCGGAAAGAGCACGCTGTTGCGTTGCATCAATCTTCTAGAACCCATTGATGATGGCGAGATTTTCCTCGACAACGTCGATATTTCAATACCTGGTTTTGATGCGAACCCGGTTCGTAGGCGAATCGGAATGGTGTTTCAGAATTTCAATCTGTTCCCACACATGTCAGTACAAGACAACATCACCTTGTCCCCTGTTCGTACGCTCGGAGTGAACAAGGCTGTTGCTCGCGCG
>CAIZMV010000280.1 GCA_903934195.1 uncultured Acidimicrobiaceae bacterium
GACGTAACCACCTGGTTCAGGCTCAAACCGAAATCCACCATTAAAGCTTGCGATCAATGATCGTTCGGCAGTGCCGCGAATCTTTGAACCGTTCTTCCAACCTTTGCCACCTGGCATCTCTGTTCCGTTAAACATTGCGGTGCGCACTCGAGTCGGATCAAAGGTGGCCATGGTTGCCACAACAGAACCGAAGCACCAAAGAGGTCGAATTGAAGTTGCATACACAATTGGTTTTGTTCGCACGCGCATGACAGGTTGCCATTTTCCTTCGCCTGGTAAAGCGGGAAGAAGTTGCGATGAAAGGTCTTCTGGTTTTAACGGAATGGTGGTGGACGTTGTTGTAGTTGAAGTTTCGAGAACGGGGACTGTTGTCGTTGTTGAAGTAGTTGTTGTAGACGTTGTGGTTGACGTAACAACTGTGGCTGCAGTGTTATCAATGGGGCACGACGAAATAGCGGCAGTAGGTCGAATTTGCAGCGGCTTGATAACTTCAGGAGCAGATGTAGTTGTTTCCGATTGACTGGGTGTTGTTGTAACTGTTGTCGAGGTTTGTTCAGGCGTGTCCGGGGTGATTGCAAGTGCAAGCGAGTCAGCCGGAGCAACAGCAGGCGGGTCGTTGTGAAGCCATGCTTCCAATTGGTCGACAATCGCTCCCATTTTGTTTTCGCGTGCCCATGATGCGATGTTTTGTTGCAGCGGATCGCGGGGATGAGCACGAACGTATTGAGTCACTGAGACAGCAACAGCTAAGAAGAAAACCGCGACAAGGATTCCGATGACGCGGAGAATTAAGCGGCGTGTCATGGCGTAAAGGCTATGCGCAATACCTAGGAAGCACTGCCCTTGTCTCGCAAGTGCCGACCGATATAGGCAACGACAACTTGCTGAGTCTCGTCATCGAAATATAGGTGGATGCGAACTAAATGAGTTTTGCGACCGCGACGAAGATGAGCTTCTGCACGAACGGTGCGGCCTCTCCAGTCAATGAGATAGTCCTCTTCGTATTTCTGACGGGCTGTCACTGAAATTGCTGGCACGAAGTCAAGACCCATTTGCCGACATGCCAATTTGATACTGGTTCCAGTGATTTCACCTGACATCCAGGCTCGCGCCACTTCGTTAAGGCGCACTAAGTCTTGTAACACACTGACTGGTTCTGGCCCCTCAAGACCTTCACCTGACTCAATTGCTCTGTCATGAAAAACGAGGAATGGACAATGCAAACGGGCAAGACGTAGTGCTTCTGTCATTGATGGCACGGCACGAACTTGAGCTGTGTTTCCTGCTTGAGTTTCAAGCGAAACATTGCGAAGGATTAACTCATCAAGTTGGCCACCTTTTCGTTCCAACTGCGTTCGTTGTTCCGAGAGCAGGCGGTCAGCATCAGCTAGTGCAGCTTCAAGTTCGTCAACCGATGCCTCTAGTTGTTCAATGTGAAGAGCCTGTTCTTCGTTCTCAGTTTCTTCGTCTGGTTGTTCGCGTATTGGAAGATCAGCGATTTCAAAATCACGCCGAGGCGGAGGTGGTACTCGCGGTGCAGCCACAGACCGTGCAGCAGTGTCAATGACTAGTCGAATGATCCGGTGCTGTTCGCGCATTTCATATGCGGCTGGTAATTCACGACGGCGGGTTATGTCTGGTTCTGTGTTTCCTGCCCACTGAACAATGATGCAGCCAGGTCCAATCAGTGAGTAGCTAGCTAGTTCTGTGAATCCTTTAAGTGCCGCTGCATTTGTTAATTGAAATACATGAGCTAAGCCAACAAGTGGTCCTGCACCAATTGCAACGAGCGGTTGTGTACGGCGTTCGTAATCAATGATTTCAACGATGGCGGGAAGTCGTCGACCTGGCGCGAGGATAAATGCTGCGACTTCTTGGCCACCCAATTCAGTGTCAACCACAGTGGCTGCATCTGTGATGTATCTGTTTGCATCTTCTGATGGCACAGCGCGTAATGCTGAACGTACAAGTTGCACAACACGCGGCGGCAACATTGGTGGTGTGTACGGCACAACTTTGGCTGTACTGGGAGTTGACACAATTCGTACGTCAAATGTCAGGACATCTGCCAACAACACAACACTGATTGTCAGAGTTTCAACATGTGTACTTCCGGGTGCGCTTTCTGTGATGGTAAGACGAAAGACTGGATCATCCGATGAGTGCCGCGTACGTACTGTTGTGCCTGGACCGTACGAATCAATCGGGTAGTGCGCAACAAGCCAATCGTCAACGACATCAATGAGCGCGATGCGCTGCGAATTACTGCAGTCACGTGTGGC
>CAIZMV010000281.1 GCA_903934195.1 uncultured Acidimicrobiaceae bacterium
CAATTCGCGCGTGTCGGCTTCTGCCATGTCGCCCATGCCAAGTTTGTCCAGCATTGCTTCGCCTTGCCAGCCGCCACCCACTGCATCGCGCACAGTGCCTTCAGGCAACACGGGTAACTGTGGCAACACACCAATGCGTGCGCCACGACCAGTGCGCACAACACCAGCATCAGGTCGTAGTTCGCCAGACAAAATACGAAACAGAGTGCTCTTGCCGCAACCGTTAAGACCAACAACACCTAAACGGTCACCAGTGCTCAACGTAATTGAGACATCTTCAAACAATGGGCGACCAGGACGAGACGCCTTGAGCCCTTCAGCATCAATCAGAATCATGTCAGTCCCGACTGCCCGCAAGAATTGGTATCAACGTGAGCGCTGGTTCGTCAGCTTCAAGGCGTTGCAGTCTGTATTTGCTTTGGAAGAGCGCAACAAGTTCGCCGTCACTACGGCGCAAGATACGAATGCCACCAATTTCACGCAATCGGGGAATTGATTCTTTGTCAGTCACTCGAATTGCTTGATAATCAGCATTCAAAATCTCGGCTGGTGCATTGAATTCATGCTGTAAACGGTGGGCTAATACTTCAAACTGCAATTGCCCAACGGCTGCAAGCACTGGGTCTGCGTCTCCCATATCTGGGTCACGCAATACCTGCACAACACCTTCTTCATCAAGCTGTTGCATGCCGCGACGGAACTGTTTGAACTTTGATGAATCAAGTGGGCGAGCAGTTGCAAACACTTCGGGTGCGAATCGCGGAAGTGCCGGGAATGACACTGCTTTTCCTGCATGCAATGTGTCACCAATTTGCAATCCTGATGTGTTGATCAGGCCAATCACATCGCCTGGGTACGCCTCTTCAATTGTTTCGCGTTCAGAACCAAATGCAGTAGTGGCATATTTCGTGCCTACGTTCTTTGCGGTTCGCGCACAATCAACATCCATTCCGCGTTCGAACTTGCCTGAACAAATACGGGCAAACGCGATGCGGTCGCGGTGGTTCGGGTCCATGTTGGCCTGAATCTTGAAAATGAAAGCAGCAAACTCTGCTTCAAGCGGGCGAGGGTCGCCCTCAACGTCTGGACGCGGTGCAGGGGCTGGAGCCAAGTCGACAACTGCGTCGAGAAGCATTTGCACCCCAAAGTTGGTAATTGCAGAACCCACAAAAACAGGGGTACTTTCACCGGCAAGGAAACTTTCGACATCTAGATCTGCGCCGATTGCATCAAGAAGTCCGCAACCATCAAGAGCTTGCTTCCATGCAGGTCCTTCATCAATAGCTGCTTGTTCAGGGCTAACAATTTCTTCTGGTGCAATTGATGATCCGCGCGCAACACGAGTGAACCGCACGAAGTCACCGGTGCGCCTATCGATCACACCGCGGAAATCACCAGACTGACCAACAGGCCACGTAACAGGTGTAGGGCGTAAACCAATTTGTTGTTCTACTTCATCAAGTAGTTCCAATGGGTCACGGCCAGGTCTGTCGTACTTGTTGAAAAACGTAATGACAGGAAGATTTTGTGCGCGACACACTTCAAACAATTTCAAGGTTTGCGGTTCAATACCTTTTGCAACGTCGAGCACCATGATGACTGCATCAACTGCAGATAACACTCGGTACGTATCTTCAGAGAAGTCACGGTGACCAGGGGTGTCGAGCAAATTGAACACACAATCGCGATACGGAAACTGCAACACGGTTGATGAAATTGAAATTCCAC
>CAIZMV010000282.1 GCA_903934195.1 uncultured Acidimicrobiaceae bacterium
CATTGCGAGCACCGCTTCAAACTGGGTGCCGTACTGGGCAACAGCAGAATCAAGGACCTCGCCAACACTGGCCCCAGTAATAGTGGCGGTTCCGGTTCCCGCAGTCTCTCGAGCCTGAGCAAAGAATCGAACCGTGGCCATATATGTCAGGGTACTCGGGCTGGTTCTTCGCCCGTGAGGGCTCAGCGGATTTCGAGCGCTGGTCCGCCAGCAGAGAAATGCCCGACAGCTGTCCATGCGCCTGAACTGACGAGCACATCAGCGATGTGTTGCGGAACAGCAGCCAATAAACCACCCGATGTCTGGGGGTCCATACATATAGCAACATGAGCATCATCGGCAGTTGCAGTGAGATGATCACCTACATATAGGCGGTTACGAGGGTCCCCACCTGTGCGATGACCTGACTTCGCAATTTCTAGTGCGCCGGGATACAGCGGCAATGCCGATGTATCAACGACCAACGTGACACCGGAACGCTCTGCAATTTCCCAGCCGTGGCCTGCGAGTCCGTAACCCGTTACGTCGGTGACTGCGTGCACGTGATCTTGATGTTCGCGTAGCTGTTCGGCTGCAGCACGATTCAATGTTCGCATTCCGGCAATCGCAACTTTCTTCTGCGCCTCAGTGCCGGCCGCCGTGACTAAGCCAGTGCCCAGAGGCTTCGACAAAATTGCAACGTCACCAGCTTGTGCTCCGCTCTTTCTAAAGATGTGCTTCGGATCAACAACACCTTGCACTGCTAAACCAAAAATTGGTTCTGGGTTACGAATGGTGTGACCACCTGCAATAGTGCCTCCTGCTTCCAACACAGTTGCAGAAGCTGCAGCAAAGATTGCAGCAATGACATCAGTCGGCAACTCTTCAGGAAACGCTGCAATGTTCACCGCGAGAACTACCCGACCACCCATGGCAAATACATCGCTGCATGCGTTCGCTGCAGCAATTGCCCCGAAGTCTGACGGATCATCAACTAGTGGCGGAAAGAAATCTGTTGTGCTCACCAATGCGATGTCATCAGTTAATTGATACACCGCTGCGTCATCAAATGGTGCAAGCCCTACCAATAATGAGGGGTCAAACCCAGCAGGCAATTGTTGCACCATGTCTGACAACAACGACGCGCCCCACTTCGCGGCGCATCCGCCACAAGAGGTCCATTCAGTCAACTTGATGGGGCTCTCGTTGGTGTTCATCAACTGAAAACTACTAGGTTGACATTCGTGACCACTAAGGCGACCTACCCGCCATCAATAGATGCAATAGCGCGTGAATTAACCACGACATCATCACTTCCGCACGCCATCCTTGTGGATTGCGCCAGGCGTGCAGTAGCCGAGGGCTCTGATGACACCATTGCTACTGCCAAAGAATTAGTACGAGAATTTGAAACATCACTGCATCAGGATGTCATCAATGCAACGGGTGTTTTATTACACACCAATTTGGGGCGCGCGCCTTTAGTGATGAACTCAAGTGGGCGATCTACAAATCTTGAATTCAACCTTGAATCGGGTGAACGTGGGTCACGTCAAGATGCCACTGGAGCACTTGTCTCACATCTCATTGGTGCTGAAGATGCAATTGTTGTCAACAACAACGCTGCAGCAGTGATGTTGGTGTTGGCTGCACTTGCCGAAGGCCGTGATGTTGCAGTGTCGCGCGGAGAGAGTGTTGAGATTGGTGGCGGTTTTCGTATTCCTGATGTGATGGAACAATCAGGAGCGCGACTTGTTGATGTTGGCACAACTAATCGCACACGACTTCGTGACTATGCACGCACAATTGATTCGCGCCGCAATGACATTGCGTTGGTAATGAAAGTGCACCCTTCCAACTTTGCCATTGAAGGTTTCACTGAAGACACATCAATCGCGCAATTAGCAACTCTTGAAGTTCCGGTAGTTGCAGATATCGGTTCTGGCTTACTGGATAACACTGCCCCATGGCTTCACGGATTCACAGAACAGATACCTACGTGGATAACCGGAGAACCTGCAGCACGCCAAGCACTTGCTGACGGAGCTGACCTTGTCACATTCAGTGGAGACAAACTTCTTGGCGGACCACAATGCGGAATCATTGCGGGCCGCGCTGATCTAATTGATGCATGTGCATCTCACCCACTGATGCGTGCATTACGCCCGGGTGGCCACACATTGACATTGTTGCAATCAGTGTTGCTTTCCTACAGTTCTAAAACAGCGTGCGCAGATATTCCATTTTGGAAAATGGTGTCAATGTCTCAGGCGACTCTTGAAGCACGGGCAACGGCAATTGTTTCTGAAGCCGGTATCGGCTCTGTAGTGCAGTTGGATTCCTTCGTAGGTGCTGGTTCTGCTCCTGGTTCCACAATTGCGTCGTTTGGTATTTCAC
>CAIZMV010000283.1 GCA_903934195.1 uncultured Acidimicrobiaceae bacterium
AAAGCTCGTGCTGCTCGTGAATTCGACAGAAGCTTTTACCCAGAAGGTTCACATCGTCAACTTGCGGCCATTTATGCATCAGGAGATCGCAGTGACAAGCTTCGCAATCTGAATACTCCGACACTTGTTATTCACGGCCGTGACGACCAATTGCTCACTCCATCAGGCGGAGAGCGCACTGCAGAACTCATTCCTGGCTCTGTATTCATGTTCGTCACAGATATGGGCCACGACGTTCCGCTTCCACTGTGGCCAGTTTTTGTTGACGCAATCGCGTCCCACGCACGCCGCGCCGCATAACTCTTCGCTACTAAACAACAAAAGGAACCTGTCATGTCTGGACCACTTACTGGATACAAGATCATTGAAATCGCTGGCATCGGGCCTGGCCCGTTTGCTGCCATGCTGCTCGCAGACATGGGTGCCGAAATCATCCGTGTTGATCGCGCACAAGCAGTGCGTGGCACGCCACCATCGACACCAGCAGGTGACTTGATGTTGCGAGGACGCAAGAACATTGCTCTTGACCTAAAGAGCCCAGAGGGTGTTGAAGCATTGCTGCAATTGGTTGAAAAGGCCGACGCCATTATTGAAGGATTCCGTCCAGGAGTTATGGAGCGTCTTGGAGTTGGGCCTGATGTATGTCAGGCACGTAACCCACGCATTGTGTTTGGTCGCATGACAGGTTGGGGTCAAGAGGGCATGTACGCCCAAGCCGCAGGTCACGACATCAACTACATCTCGTTGTCAGGTTCGCTTGCACATTTCGCTCGCGCGGGAGAAGCACCAGTGCCACCACTGAACATGGTTGGCGACTTTGGTGGCGGCGGAATGTTCCTTGCATACGGCGTTGTGTGCGCATTGCTTGAAGCACAGAAGTCTGGCAAGGGTCAAGTAGTTGATACTGCAATGGTTGATGGCGCAGCAGTGCTGATGACCATGTTCTGGTCGTTTAAGTCCATGGGCATCTTCAATGAAAATGCACCAGGCACAAACCTTCTTGATACCGGTGCACACTTCTACGACGTTTTCGAATGCAAGGACGGCAAGTACATCTCACTCGGTTCTATTGAGCCACAGTTCTATGCAGAACTTATGAAACTCACCGGGCTCGAGGGCGATGCGGATTTCGCTAAGCAGATGGACCAGTCAATGTGGCCAGGGCTAAAGATTCGTTTGCAGGAAGTGATGAAAGCAAAGACTCGTGATGAGTGGTGCGCAATCATGGAAGCAACTGATGTGTGTTTTGCTCCAGTTCTCACAATGAGCGAAGCGGCAGCACACCCACACAACGTGGAGCGCAAAACGTTCATCAATGTGAATGGGCATATGCAGCCAGCGCCAGCACCTCGTTTTTCTCGCACCACGCCAGAGATTTCTCGCCCATCAGCTCATGCTGGTCAGCACACCGCAGAAGTACTGCGTGACTGGGGCGTGGCTAATGTCGACGCTCTGCTCGCAAGCGGTGCTGCAAAGCAGGCATAAGTGTCAACACTCGTGTGCTTTCATGCCCACCCTGATGATGAATGCATCGGTACTGGTGGCACCATCGCGCGTGCATCCGCAGAAGGGCACCGAGTTGTTTTAGTTGTCGCAACAAATGGCGACCATGGTGAAATTCCTGCTGATATGCCAGCAGGCAAAACACTTGTTGAGGTTCGTCACGCAGAAACTCTGAAGTCTGCTGAGACTCTCGGGGTACATCGCGTTGTGTGGCTCGGTTACGAAGACAGTGGAATGACTGGTTGGGCACAGAACAACAATGCAGGCGCATTTTGTAATGCATCACTTGATGAAGCAGCACAAAAACTTGCAGAAGTATTGCGTGAAGAAAACGCAGATGTTCTCACCACATATGACTGGCATGGCGGGTACGGTCACCCAGACCACATCATGGTGCACAAGGTTGGGCATCGCGCTGCAGAGTTGTTCCCCGCAGTTCGCGTATTGGAAGGCACCATGAATCGTGACCAAATGCGTCGTGGTATCGAAGCGGCACGCGCTGCTGGTTTCCTTCCAGAGGGCGAAGGGTTTAACCCAGATGGTCCAATGGACGACGGCAATCCAATGGGAACACTTGAGTCAGAAATCAACTACAAATTCGATGTCGTGAAATATGCGCCACTGAAGCGCGCAGCAATGAAGTGCCATGCCAGTCAATTGAGCGATTCCAGTTTCTTCTTAGCAATGGACGATGAAACGTTCGCTCGTCAATTTGGCAACGAATGGTTCATTGACCCGAAGAGCAACGAGCCAATGCGTGACGGTTGGATTTTCGAATGACACGTGTGTACATGGTGCGCCACGGACGCGCCGCTGCCGGATGGAATGTTGATCCAGACCCAGGTCTCGATGATCTTGGTCGCAGTCAGTCGCTTGCTGTTGCTTCAAAGTTGTCATCGCTCGGGCCATTGGCTGTTATGTCAAGTCCATTGCTTCGTTGTCAGCAAACGGCTTTCCCGTTAGCAACAGCATGGAAACAAGATGTTGTTATCGAACCACTTGTTGGCGAAATTCCATCACCTGTTGAATACACCCTAGAAAACCGAGTCGATTGGTTACGCGAAGCAATGGCTGGCACATGGTCGCAAGTGGCCGAACGCTCAGGTTCTCATTACATCGATTATCGCAATGCAATTGCGCAACGTGTTGCAGCAATCACCACAGACTCAGTGGTGTTTAGTCACTTCATCGCCATCAATGCGGTAATCGGCGTAGCCACGGACAATGATGCGATGGTTATTGCCAGTCTTGATAACTGTTCCGTTACAACTTTTGAGATTGTCGACGGAAAACTTGTCCTTATTGAGTCCGGCAACGAAGCCGACACGCTCATTCGCTAGGTAGATTTACAAACGTGCTTTCTTTGCTTATTTCCGACATTCATAGTGGGTGGGCCTGGGTTGCAATTATCAGCAACGGTCTCGCTGGTGTGTGGGCACTTGCCGCACACAAGATCACGCCGCTACGTACTCGTGCTCTGTGGTGGTACACCGGAGTAGCGGAATTCACCATCTTTGTTCAGGTCACTCTCGGCGTCATCATGGTGAACAAGGACAAGCTTGAGTTTCCTGCATTCCACGCGTTCTACGGATTCGTGGCCATCATGGCTGTAGCAATCATTTACAGCTATCGCCACCAACTCAAAAGCAAGACCTACTTGCTCTACGGCTTCGGCGGCTTGTTCCTCATGGGGCTCGGCATCCGAGCCATGTTGGTAGGCCAGGCCTAATTTGCCCCCCAAAGGCTTCTAGAGAAATTCTACATTTTGTGTAGAATTT
>CAIZMV010000284.1 GCA_903934195.1 uncultured Acidimicrobiaceae bacterium
CAAAAGGCCAACCGGGACCGCGCCCGCCAAGAGCGCATCCGCAAGCAGAAACTGAACAAGGTCCGCAAGCGTGGCCTTCTCCTCGGCGTTGGAATTCCAGCCATCATCGGAGTGCTGTTCCTGATTTCGAACTTCGTCATTAATGATTCATCATCGGACGCACCAATCGATGCAGCAGCGAGCTCTACCCCTCAACCAACGGAAACAGTTCCTGGCCGTCAGATAACAGGTAAGACTCCGTGCCCGAAAACAGATGGCACTGAAGAGCGCGCAACCATTTTCGAACAAGCCCCTTCGATGTGTATCGACCCTGCGAAGTCATACACAGCTACCTTCAATACTTCTGAAGGCGTTATCGAAGTTGCACTAGACACCAAGAAGACTCCAGAAACAGTGAATAACTTCGTCACGTTGTCTCGTTACGGCTACTACGACACGTCATTCATCTTCCGTACTGACGTTTCACTTGACATCATTCAAGGTGGTGGCTCGAATAACACCGACGGCCCTGGTTACACAATCAAAGATGAAGGCGGCAGGTTCAGTTACTCAGCAGGCGATCTTGTTATGGCTCGCAGTTCGGGTGTTGACTCTGGCGGCGGTCAGTTCTTCTTCGTCACCGGTGAGAAGGCTGCAGTTCTCAACAGCCAAGGCACCTATGTCACCTTCGGCAAAATCACAAAGGGTCTCGACGTCGCTCAGGCGATCTTGGCATTGAACTCCGGCGAGGGCGACCTCGGCGGTGCTCCAAGCAAGCCAGTCAAAATCGACACCCTCGTCATCACCGAGAAATAACTTTCCACTTACTGATTCGTAGGCACTCATCATGGTGTGCCACGAAGACGTTCTCGTCAACATCCAAAAAGAGTTGCCCCATTTGATAATTTCGTATTACGATATAGTCGTGTTCATGTTCTCCAATCAGCCCTCAAACATGGAGCGACCAGAAGCGACATTTCTCATGCTGTCCAATACTTCGTTTCTCAATACGAAATTGGCCAATCTGACGCCGCCGACCGAATTCTCATCATCTTTCATTGCATGCCTCTGCGACAGCAATGGATCAACGTATTAAAGGAGAACCAATGAAAGTGAAAACGATTTCAGGGAAAAACGGCAAAGTTGTTCTGCCTGACGGTTCAACCATCTCTCATGCAGAACTAGAAAAAGAGGCAGATCAATGGGCCTCTGGCGAATTTCAAGCCAAGACCATCCGGCAATTGGTCGGTCGGCCACGGCTCGGTGAAGACATCGGCAAAGTGATGCCCATCCGCATCGAACCGAGCCTCATTGGCGAAATTGACCGGCGTGCCAAGCGAGAAGGAATCACTAGAAGTGCCCTTGTTCGCATTGCAATCGCTAGATACCTGGCGTCGTAACCCGCAATTACTCATTTCCTGGGCGCGGTTGTTACCGTGTTTTCCATGTCTGAAACGAATATCTCAAAAGTTGGAATCTGTGGCTCCGGAATCATGGGCTCAGGCCTTGCCGAAGTAGCTGCAAAAGCTGGGTACACCGTCATTGTGCGTTCACGCAGTGCTGCAAGTGCGCAAGCCATGATCACAACAATCGAAAAGGGACTTGAGAAGCAAGTCTCACGCGAGAAAATTACTGCAGAAGACAAAGCAGCAATCCTTGGTCGCTTGTCTGCAACAGACAAAATTGCTGACCTTGCTGATTGCGATCTTGTTATTGAATCAGTCGTTGAAGATCTTGCAGTGAAGAAAGCTTTGTTCATCGAACTCGATAAGGCCGTAAAGCCAAGTGCAATTCTTGCGACAAACACAAGCACATTGCCTGTTGTTGAAATGGCAATGGCAACAGGTCGCCCAGACAAAGTTTGTGGAATCCACTTCTTCAACCCAGCAACTGCAATGCCATTGGTAGAAGTTGTTCGCCCGCTCACTGCATCAGATGAAACTATGGACACTGCAAACGCTTTCACCGCGAAGTGCGGCAAGAGCGGCGTTCAAGTAAAAGACCGCGCCGGCTTCATTGTGAACGCATTGCTGTTCCCATACCTCAACAATGCAATTCGCATTTGGGAAACAGGCACAGCATCAATGGAAGACATCGATACAGCAATGAAAGGTGGCTGCAATTTCCCAATGGGTCC
>CAIZMV010000285.1 GCA_903934195.1 uncultured Acidimicrobiaceae bacterium
CGTTGCACCAAGCCGTGGTGGGTTCCGTTTAGTCAACGCGGCAATGCAGCCAGTGTTTAAAGCAATCTCAACAGTTGTCGGAGGTGACACTCTTACGGGAACAGCTGCATTCCTGCGAGTATTCGACGGCATGGAAGAGGAATTCTCTCGCCGCGCACTTGTGGTTGCAGAAACTCTCCGAAGCGCGTCAAGTTCATTTGTCATTGTGACGGCTCCATCACCTGACGCTCTAACTGAAGCTGATCATTTCGTATCTGAACTTTCTCGGCTTGGCATTACGTTGCGGCTCATTGTCGCAAATCGAATGCCGCCGCACTTCGGCACTTCCACTGCCGCTGAAGAACACTCCATGGCTCAATCCCAATCAGGCGACCTTGCGCGCGTGCATGAACTCATCGCTGGCCTACACGACCATGCAGACCGAGCAGATTCGGACATTCAGGCCTTTATTCACAGAACTTCAACGGCGTTTCCCGCAGTTTCAATTGCGTTTGCCACCGAATTAGCAACAGACATTCACGACATGGACTCCATTGGCGCTTTGGCGCAACAACTGGCAGCACCACCCGCTCGGCAGTAAAGTCATCTTGTGCATATTTTGATCGCGACAGACGCCCAATGGGTCCTCAATGAAATACAGGCCGTGTTTGGTTCATCCTCCACCACTATCCAAGTAGTGACAAACGGTCGTCTTGTTTCACCAGCCGTCGCTGAACGCACACCAGATATCGCAATCCTTGACATGCAAGTCGGCAGCATGGGCGGCATGGCAATCACCATGGATCTTCGCCTTGATTATTCAAGTGGCGCTTTGCCTAACGTTCCCATCTTGATGTTGCTTGATCGCGAAGCAGATGTACATATGGCGCGCCGCAGCGGAGCTAACGGTTGGATCATCAAGCCACTTGATGCATTGCGCTTGCGCAAAGCCGTCAATGCAATTGCCGCCGGTGGTTGTTATGCAGAAGGCGTACCTGTGCCTGAAGCAATTGTCGAAGAAGTAATCGCTTCTGTTGACGAAACTGCTGAACCAGCAGCTGAATTACTTAATCAGTAATTCAGCGATTTGCACTGCGTTCAACGCAGCACCTTTTCGCAAGTTGTCATTTGACAAGAACAATGCAAGACCGCAATTGTTCGCAACAGTTTCATCCTGACGAACTCGACCAACATAACTTGGGTCTTTTCCAGCAGCCAATAACGGTGTTGGAATATCAACAACTGATACACCTTGTGCGCTAGACAAAATCTCATTTGCACGTGCGACCGTAATTGGCCGAGAAAATTCAGCGTTGATTGACATTGAATGACCGGTGAAAACAGGAACACGTACACATGTACCTGAAACTAAGAGGCCGGGGATTTCAAGAATCTTGCGACTTTCAAAACGCAATTTCTTTTCTTCATCTGTTTCAAAAAGGCCGTCATCAACAAGCGAACCTGCGTATGGCAACACGTTGTACGCAATAGGACGAGCAAATTTCTTTGGTGCTGGTGATGCAATCGCATTTCCATCAAATGTCAGGCCAGCAGCCTTGTCGTACATAGCGCGAGTTTGTTCATCAAGTTCATCAACACCAGCAAGACCGGCACCGCTAACAGCCTGATACGTACTAGCCACCAGTTTCAACAAACCTGCTTCATCGTGCAATGGCTTCAACACTGGCATTGCAGCCATAGTTGTGCAGTTGGGGTTAGCAATGATTCCCTTTGGTGTGTTGTGTGCGAGATGTCCATTGACTTCGCTAACAATCAGTGGCACTTCAGGGTCCATACGAAATGCACTTGAGTTATCAATGACGATTACTCCGGCAGCAGCGAAGCGTGGTGCTAACTCACGTGACGAAGTTGCACCAGAAGAGAACAATGCAATGTCAAGACCAGACGGGTCTGCAACAGCGGCATCTTCCACGGTGATGTGACCGCCTGCCCACGGCAATGTGGTGCCTGCCGATCGTGATGATGCAAAGAA
>CAIZMV010000286.1 GCA_903934195.1 uncultured Acidimicrobiaceae bacterium
ATCGCAGTCATCTGTTGCAACGCTTGTGACGTTTGCTAAAGACACCCAAAGCGCACTGTCAATAACAGATGTTTCGGGCGATCTTAATACCGGTATTACGTTGTCTACGTCTGGTGGATCTGGAATTGGATCTGTCACCTTCACCGTGACATCAGGTTCTGCGAGTTGCTCAATAACATCGGGCGTTGCTAACGCACGAAATGCAGGCACGTGTTCGCTTACTGCTACGAAAGCTACAGATAGCAATTATCTACAGAAGCAGGTCACGAGCACATTAACGTTTGTCAAAGCCACACAAACGGCCCTTCAAATCACATCCACGAGTGGCACTTATGGCACACCAATTGAGTTGGCTATTTCGGGTGGTTCAGGAACTGGTTCTGTGTCGTATTCGGTGTCTGATGCTGGTTCAGCATCATGCAGCGAGACCGGATCATTGTTGTCGTTCACGGCGGTTGGCACATGCAAAGTGATTGCTACGCGGAATGCTGACAGTGTGTTTAACGCACGATCATCTGCTGCAACCACAATCACAATCAGCCGCGCTACTCAGACCCCTCTTGCAGTGTCTACAACCACCGGTGATTTAGTAACCGGAATCATTGTTGCAACAACAGGCGGTTCCGGATCTGGAGCAACAACATCAACAGTCACGACTGGAACTGCGAGCTGTTCGTTAACTTCTGGTGTTGTAACAGCAAAATCGGCCGGCACTTGTTCTCTCACTGTTACGAAAGCGTCTGACTCGTCGTATCTATCTGAGTCGGTGACAGCAACATTGACCTTTACAAAGGTGATTTCAACGACTGGGAAAATTGGTTCTGTCACAACCGGAACTGTTGGTAGTGATATTTCTTTGAGTTTCACTGGTGGTTCTGGAACCGGGTCTGTGACTTACGTGGTGTCAACACCTGGCACAGCAAAGTGCTCAGTGACGGATAACAAATTGTCTGCGTCATCTGCAGGCACCTGCACGGTGACCATCACGAAACAAGGTGATGACACCTATGCCGATCAGGTAGTGAGAACAGAGTTCACGTTCACGTCTGCCCAAGTTGCTGCTGCTCCTACAGTGCCACAAGGCCAGACAAATGTTGCTGCAGTAACAACGACGACCACGACCACCACAACTGTTGCTCCGTCTGTGGCACAAAGCCCCATCGCTACAACAACAACGGTTCCCGTGGTGGCAAAGTCTGGGGAAAAACCAGTCGTTACAACAACCACAACAACCACAACATCAACAACTGTCGCACCAAAGCCACAACCTGTTGCACCGTCACTAGTGAACACGCCATCAACAGGTGGCGCCGCAACCATTGGCGGCAAAGTTGCCAAAGCAACTACGACACGCGTAAACAACCAACTGGTATTCACAGTTGGTGGTTTCACAGTCACCCTTGCTGGTGTGCGGCCAGACGGCTCAATTATCCCATTGACGTCTGAAGGTTTACTTGAAGTGCAACGCGGAGACACGTTCCGTCTCGACGCTCAAGGTTTTGCGCCCGGGTCAAACGTTGATATTTGGATGTTCTCAAAGCCTGTCCTTCTCGCCAACATCGAAGTCGGCGCAAACGGTCTTGTTCGCTCAACTTTGAAAGTTCCAAAATCAGTCTCTGATGGTTTGCATCACCTTGTGATGGTTGGTGTTGACAAAGCAAACGCTGAAGCCAAGTTCGAAGTCGGAATGAACGTGGGTGTCCCCGCTAAACAGTGGTGGTTATCACGATGGTTGCTGATTATCCCAATCACGCTTGCCGTATTTGCTGGTTTCTGGCTGCCAACAACAGCCCGACGCCGTAAGCGCCGGTTGATCTAGCAATAGATCAGAGCGAAGAAATATTCTGATTCAGTTGAATCAGTAACACGATGATTGCGGCTGACACTGTGAGTACGCCGCCGATAATTACTTTCAAGGTGCCGTTGATCCGAGTGAGTTCTTTTTCGATATTGCTGATTCGGTAACTGATCGGCTCAAAGTCTTGTTTGCGGGCGACGTCTGACCAGCCAGAGGGTGGCAGGTGTTCCATAAGTATGTTGGCCACGTCGTCTCCTAGGTGTGATCGCAGGCCGACCTGCATGTCGAATCGTTGTGCTTCGCTGATTATCATCGTAAATCCTTTTCTCGGGCTTTGTACAGCGATGTGTGCGATACAAGTTGAAAAAGGAAATATCTTTGCCCGATGGGGTTAGGAATCGACTCTTAGTTGAGAAAGTCATTTATCCATTGAGCAAAGTCTGAGGTGTGGCCATCGAAACGTTCAAGTTCTTCTTTGGTCAAGATGATCTTTAGACCTTCGGTGGTTCGTTGCAAGACGGCAGGAAACTGACCGGTAAGTGCAGCGAGGACATCGTGAGGGGCGTCGTCGCGGTGAGAGAGGCGAAAGGGAATAGCGAGTGACTCTGCACACTGATTCCATTCAGACTTCTTAGTGAAGAGGCCGTGAGTTAGTTCGCACAACGAACAGTGTGTGATTCCGAGACGAGCACCCACCCAGTATGAGATTTCGCCCAACAGTGTGGAGTCTGCGTCGTAGACACCTATTAGTTCTGTGATGTTAGATGTCATAGGTACACAGATCTCCAAGTGCGTAGATAAAAAAATAGAGTCGGTAAGAGAATTCCCTTACCGACTCTATTCTTTAGTTTTTATCTAGAGTGATGAAACATCAACTGATGCAGGTACAAGAACCGCATCAATGACGTGGATGACTCCGTTAGATGCTGGAACGTCAGTTGCAGTTACATTTGACGTGTTCACTTTGACACCACCTTCTGTTGTTACAGCAAAGGTTGAACCTTCAAGTGTGGTGACATCGCCTGCGGCAACGTCAGCAGCCATTACTTTTGCTGCCACTACGTGGTAGGTGAGGATCTTTGTGAGTACTTCTTTGTTTTCTGGAAGCAGAAGCTTCTCGAGAAG
>CAIZMV010000287.1 GCA_903934195.1 uncultured Acidimicrobiaceae bacterium
AAGTTGTGGAACCAAATCCAACGTGGAGACCCGTGCGACACCTCGTTGTGCTTCACTGCGCGTGACGCCACATGCTGACGCGATGACCTGCGCTGGAACTACCGATGGTGATGCGGCAGCGAGTTCTTGAAGTCGCCGAGTAAGAAGAAGCTTTTTCGAATCCACCCACGCCGCAATGTGAGCTAAGCCTTCGAGCGCTTGACGAACTGATTCGGTTGTGAGCTGGTTGACGGTTAGCGAATCGATCTTTTCCACGATGGGACAAACCGTTGTAGAACGGATAGTGACTGACATATGACCTCGTTCCTAAGAACAGTGAGGTGGACAACTGGGCCATACAGCCAATATGAATAGGGATTACCTATCGACAATCACACCATACGACGAGGGTGTGTCGCAGTTATGGAGTTGCTGACTCGGCCTTTTCCATAGCGTCAGATAAACCCGCACGCAAGCGCAGCGGTTGTTCACGCAGGATTATTGCAAGCAACAACGCGATAACCATTGTTGCGGCACAGAGCCAATAGATTCGGCTGACTCCCATAGCAAGACTGTCAATAACTGCTTGCTTTGAGGCAAGAGGCAACGCAGCGATTTGTTCCGGTGATCGGATGATGGATGAAGCGTTATCGGGTTCAATAGGTATTCGCTTCGGAATCTCACTGCGGATAGTGGAGTTCAACACAGTTCCGAATATTGCGAGTCCGAATGAGCCGCCGAGTGAGCGAAAGAAGAGCACTGTTGCAGTTGCAACACCAAGATCAGAGAATTCAACAGCATTTTGACTTGCGATTGATGTTGTGGTGAAAACAGAAGCTGTACCAAAGCCCAGAAGAATCATCGGAATCACTAAGAACAAATACGGTGTTGTTCCGGAGATCTGTGCAATGCCAAGTAGGCCGAAGATGCAAAGAACACTTCCAATAACAGGGAAAATCTTGTACTTACCTGTCTTGGCAATAATGCGACCAATTCCGAACGTGGCCAGTGTTACTCCAAGCATCTGCGGCAATGTGCGCAATCCTGATTCTGTCGGTGATACCAACAGTGAGTCTTGGAAGTACAGCGACAAAAAGCCACCAGCACCATAGGTAACTGCACCGGCGCACATTCCGAGAAGTGCACACGTGCGAACAATGTCATTAGAAAATAGTCGAAGTGGAATCATCGGCTCTTCGGCATGTTGTTCTACTTTGATGAATGCAACAAGACCAAGCACTGCAATAACTAGAAGTATGAGCACGTGTTGTTGGGTCCAACCGTGCCGACCTTCTTCTAGTCCAATCATTAGCGATGCAATGGTGAGAGAAAGCAAACCAGCACCCATGAAGTCAAGTTTGGCTGTGCGGCGTTTGAATGGAAGTTTGAGAGCGAAGTGACAGATGCCAGCAACAATGATGATGAAGGGAATATTGATGTAGAAGATCCACGGCCAACTGGCGTGATCAATGATGAGCCCGCCAATAAGAGGCCCGAGAACTGCTGAACCTACAAACGCAAGGGTGAAGTAACCCATGTATCGACCGCGTTCACGTGGCGGAAGAATGTCACCGAGAATTGCAAAGGCGAGTGCTTGAATTCCGCCGCCGCCCATTCCTTGAAACGCACGCGCTGCAATGAGTTGACCCATTGATTGCGACGCACCACACAGAATTGAACCAACCAAGAAAACGGCCATGGTGGATTGAAAGATAAGTCGACGACCATAAAGGTCAGACAATTTCCCGAGAAGGGGAGTGCTGATTGCTGACGTAACGATGTATGCGGTTCCGACCCAGGCAAAACTTTCGAAAGCATTGAACTGACCAGTGATAGTGGGAAGAGCGGTGGCGATGAT
>CAIZMV010000288.1 GCA_903934195.1 uncultured Acidimicrobiaceae bacterium
CATTACATTGGCAGGCAAACCTCGCACAGGTCGTCACGAAGTATCTTTTGCCTCGGGCTCAGATGCCGGATTCGAATCGGGTTGGGGAATCGCTGGTGCCCCACATACCTACGCGCTTGCTGCACAGCGGCACATGTACGAGTTCGGTACGACATCTGCACAGTTGGCCGAAATCAAAGTCGCTGCGAGCATTCATGCCCAATACAACCCGAATGCGTTTCTGCCATACGCAGTTACTGTTGAAGACGTCTTGAATTCGCCGTTAGTGGCTGATCCGTTACATCGTCTCGATTGCTGTGTTGTTACCGACGGTGGCGGCGCCTTGGTCGTGGTATCTCCTGAAGTTGCGCGTTCGCTTAATCGCACATCAGCCAAAATTCTTGGGCACGGTGAAGCAATTAAGCACACCAGCAATGGTGGCATTGACCTTACGTATACCGGTGCTGTGTGGTCTGGGCCACGTGCGTTTGCTGAAGCAGGGGTCAGTGTTGCAGACATTAAGTACGCATCGATCTATGACAGTTTCACAATCACTGTTTTACAAACTATTGAAGATCTTGGTTTCTGCGAAAAAGGCCAGGGTGGAAAATTTGTAATGGATGGCGGCCTTGTCGCGCCCTTCGGAAAACTGCCGTTCAATACTGATGGTGGTGGATTATGCAATAACCACCCATCAAACCGCGGTGGAATTACGAAAGTAATTGAAGCAGTGCGTCAGATGCGCGGTGAAGCCCACCTTTCGGTACAAGTACCAAACTGCCAGATATCACTTGCGCACGGAACAGGCGGAAGTCTTGGCTCAAAGCATGGTTCCGTCACACTCATTCTTGGACAAGAGGACGCATGACCATGTTGCCAGCACCAGCACCTGTTATTAACTCAACGACAGCTGAATTTTGGAAAGCCACCACAGAGGGTCGATTCCTCTTGCAGCGTTGCAATGCGTGCGACATTGTTCTGTGGTTCCCGCGGCGCAATTGCCCGAAGTGCTGGACAGAAGATGTGTCCACATTTGATGCAGAGCAAAAAGGCACTATTTATAGTTTCACTGTTGTGCGCAAGGGCAAGGGCGCCTTTCAGGACGCAGGGCCATTCGTTATTGCCTATGTTGAGCTTGCTGATGGTCCACGCATTATGACCAATATTGTCGATTGCGACATTGATTCATTACACATAGGAATGCCCGTAGAGATGGTGTTTCACGACACTGGTGAAGGAAGCGCTTTGTATCGCTTCCGCCCGGCATCTCGCTAGCGACGTGCCTCTAGCTCATACATTGGGGTTCCATTGAGTGGCACCCATAATCCGGCTCCGACCTGACGAAAATATAATGAGAGTTGTTTGCGGTACCACTGTGCAGAGCGGTGATATACCTGCAGATCAGTTCCAGATTCATCGATGATGTTTTCGTAGTCCCACTTTGTAGGAAGCTCGAGATACATGACGTGTCGTGCTGCAGCTGACAGGTTATTGAAGGCTTGAATAACTGACTGATCGTCAAGGTATTGCAAAACGCTATGACATACGACTAGATCAAATTTTTCACGAGGACGCCACGTAGCTATGTCACGTTTCTCATGATTCCAGGTCTTGCATGCATGTTCACTGACATCAATTGAACGAACCGTGACTTCGGGAAATGTTGTGTGGTACCAGTCGCGCCACATTCCCATTCCGGCACCGACATCAAGAACTGAAGTGATGTTGATTCCCCACCATGCAGCAAGATGGTGAACTGCTGTTGCGAGGTGAGCAATCTTCTCGGCATCGTGTGCTCCGTTGTCGCCGTAAAACCGTTTGTAATACGCAGTATCGAATTTCAACATGCCGTTACGTTAGAGCGAAGTACCCGACGAGACCCAAACATCGACACTGACATGTGTCGTAGGTGATGCATCTGCAGCGGTTTGCCAAACCAATGGGGTCATTGAGAACAAATCATTCGAAGCGCCGGGAGAAAGGTCAAGTTCAAATTGAATGCGTTCAGCATGTTGTGCCTGTACTGGAGGTTCGCTTCGGCGTTCTTCACGTTCGTCAATAGATTGGTCACGTTTTGGGCGCATTTGTTGCAGATGATGTGGCCCCGGAGTGACCGTGACCCACGTGCCGCCCGGTTTCAACACTCGGGCATATTCCTCAAACGAATGCGGTGCGAATACTGAGAATACGGCGGCACACGAATGGTCAACGACGGGAAGCCGAAATGCTGAGGCAACTGCAAAGTTGGCATCGGGCAATAACTTGCTTGCCATTTGCACTGCCTTCTTTGAAATATCGATGCCGTACTTCTCCGTGGCTTCGATGTGTGTGAAGTAGTAGCCCTCGCCACATCCCACATCAAGAACAGGCCCCGATATGTTTTGCAACCCGTTCGCGAGTGCCGTTGCGATTGGCGCATAGGACCCCGTGGCGAAGAAGTCGCGCCGAGCACGAAGCGACTCTGGTGTGTCCCCAGACGTTGCAGAGGCGGCGAGCCGTCCGCCGACTATGAGATTGATATACCCATCACGAGATCGGTCGAAGAGGTGATTGTTCTCGCATCGTGCTTCATGCTGAGTCAATCGAAGTGGCATTGTGCAATGTGGGCAGGCAAAGACTGTGAAAACGCCGATGTCTGTGCCCATTTACGAAGTCTGGCACTAGTTTTCGCATAAATGGGCATTAATTCACTGATTACGTGTCCCCGTGGTTTAGAAATGCGGTGCTCTCACTAGCCTGTATCTCGTACTCAACCCGAAAGATCGTCCCAATGGCCGGAAATTCAGTATTTCGACATCAGCATGCCGGCATATTGAGTGTTGCGTCAGTTGAGGCACCAAACGTCATCAC
>CAIZMV010000289.1 GCA_903934195.1 uncultured Acidimicrobiaceae bacterium
GAAGAAGCAGTGAGACCCTTACCGAGGGAACTTGCAACGCCACCTGTCACGAATATGTGCTTTGGCATTGAGACTCCCGCCGACGTAATTGCTAACGGAAGAACAGCCTAATCGGTCAGGACCCCCCAGAGTGAAACCACTAGGAAGAGCGCTGAGAACGCTTCTTCTGACCGCCTAGCTTCTCCAAAAGGTCACGAGCGTGCGCATTGGCAGATTCATCAGCGACTCCACCTGACAACATGCGAGCGATTTCTGTGGCTCGCTCGTTCTCGGCCACTCGCGTTGCTGCGCCAAAAGTCTTGCCGCCCTTCACTGACTTCGACACAGCCACCTGTCCGTGAGCCGACGCCGCCACTTGAGCCAAGTGGGTTACTGCGATGACTTGATGATCATTTCCAAGTTCGCGCAATGCTGTTGCAACCGCAACTGCTGCTTCTCCGCCTATCCCTGCATCAACTTCGTCGAAAACCATCGTTGCGGGGTCACCCGTAAGTACGAGACGCAGGGCAAGCATAACTCTGGCCAATTCTCCCCCGCTGGCAACTTTCGCGATTGGCTGAGGCGCGTTTCCGGGGTTGGCAGCAAGCATGAACACCACCGACTCACCCGCTGGATCAGATTCAATGTCGCCAACAGCCACTTGAACTGTTGCATTCGGAAGCGCTAACTGCCGCAATCGCTTCTGTACCGCGGAAGCCAGTTTCGGAGCTACGGCACGACGTGCATTGCCAACTTCCTTTTGGCAAGACACCAAATGACGCAACGCCCCTGTCTTGGCCTTTTCTAACTCATTGACTCGTTCGGCGTATCCGGTCAATTCATCGAGCCGTTCACGAGCCTGCGCCCCAAAAGCCATCACATCAGATAACGAGTCGCCATACTTCCGCATCAGATCACGAAGCGACTGTCGGCGCAACCGAATCTCTTCCAGGCGTGCGGGGTCATGTTCAGATCCCTCGGCAGCGTCACGCACCGTGTCAGAAACATCCTTTGCCTCAGCTGCGAGCGAACGGAGCCGTTCAGACAATGCCGGCAATGAAGTGACTGGCGCAATGGCTGACACCGCCTCTCCGAGAAGATCAACTACAGCTCCATCATCTGACAACAGCGACACAATCTTTTGCAGAGACTCTTGATGGCGAACGACATCCGTCAACAAATCTTCCTCATGAGACAACTGCAAATCTTCATCTGGATTGGATATACGACTTGACTCAATTTCGTCACATTGGAACTGCAACAAATCAATCTCACGAACTCGAGACTTTTCATCGCCACCAAGCGCAGCAAGATTTGCATCAATGTGGGTTACTGCTTCACGAGCTGACTGCAGTTCAGAGGTATCAACTTTTCCAAATTGATCAAGAGATTTTCGTTGTGTTGTGAGAGAAAGCAGACGCTGGTGGGCATGCTGTCCGTGAATATCAACTAATTCATCTCCAATTTCAGCTAACGAAGCAACTGTGGCCATTCGGTCATTGATGTATGCACGGCTTCGGCCTTCGCGATGCAGCACCCGACACAAAATGGTCTCAACTTCGCCTGCATCAGAGTAGGTAATAAACCGAGCTTCTACGCGAGCCTCTTCGGCCCCGTCTCGAATTACGGATACATCAGCGCGTCTTCCAACAACCAAGTTGATTGCCTCAACCAACATGGTCTTACCAGCACCTGTTTCACCCGTGAAGGCCGTAAATCCTTTATCGAAGGAAACACGGACGTTCTCGATAATTCCAAGGTTCTCGATTGAAAGTTCTACGAGCATTATCGGTCTGACAACCCAAATTTAGATTTCAATGTTTGATGAAATCGTTGTTCTTTAAATCTCACGAATCGAGCAACTTCCTGAGCGGCGCGTACTTCGACAACGTCCCCTGGTCGAAGTGTGTGCACAAGCTCACCATCGGTGGCAACATTTACTGATCTGTGACCAAGAATCTCGATACGTATCAATTCTTGAGGGTCGAGAACCATGGAACGGTCAAACAACATGTGTGGAGAAACTGGCGTCATCAGAATTGC
>CAIZMV010000290.1 GCA_903934195.1 uncultured Acidimicrobiaceae bacterium
AACCCTGCAGCAAGACGACCAGCGACGAACTTAACTAGCGAGGCATAGTGCACGACTAACCAGTCGCGTGCAGTGCCCTCTTCTGACTCGTGCCATGCATCCCATGCAGAATCAATTGTGTATCGAAGCGGACGTGCGTTCATGCGCGTGGGTGCGATTCTGAATACACGAGGCGCAGACGTTCTTTACTCACATGCGTGTAACGCTGTGTAGTTGATGCATCGCTATGGCCAAGAAGTTCCTGAATAGATCGGGTATCTGCACCGTTATCCATGAGATGGGTAGCAAACGAATGTCGTAGAGCATGTGGGTGAGTGCCGCCTGGAATCTCGGCGCGCTCACAGGCCTCGTCAAGAAGACGGGTGCAATCGCGGCGACTCAATGCGTTTCCACGAGCAGACAAAACAAGAGACGACCCTGTTGATTCGCCTGCAACCTCATGTCGCACTGCCAGCCAACGACGAATTGCCTCAGTGGCAGGGGTACTCAAAGGAACCATTCGTTCTTTTGAACCCTTACCCATGACCCTCAATGACGAACCATCAGACGAAACGCTCTGCAAACTGAGTCCGCACACTTCCGAGACTCGCAGGCCACTGCCGTACAAAATTTCCAGAACTACTCGATCGCGCGCCTTACGCCATTCAGGAGCATCATCATCTTCGATTGAAACAAGACGAGCAACTGTCTCGACGTCAAGCGGCCGAGGCAACCTGCCCTTCACTGTTGGCGTGTGCACTGCGTCGGTCGGATTTGTCTTAGATGTCCCGCTTCGAATTGCCCAGGCAAAATACCGACGTAGAGATGCGACTCGCCGAGCAATCGTGCGAGACGTTGCGCCTCTGTCATGGAGTGCAGCCAAGTATTCGCGGACATGTTCTTTCTCCACCATGCTTGGAACAACTGCTGGCATCGAATCAAGCATCCATTCAGCAAACAACTCCACATCACGACGATACGCAGCACGAGTATTTGCAGCTGATGCAGTGAGCGAGGATTCAAACTGCGCAATGGCCCACTTCTTTAAGCGCTTATCGCGAACAACACAATCACCTTTCAGGCTGTTGTTCGTAGAAGCGCGACACTGTGGGCACGATGACAGATGAGACGGAGCGATTCCAACAGCTGGATTGGTAAAGGGCTCAGCGCCTTTGCTTACCTTCATCGCGCGAACACACCAGGTGAAGTATGCAGAGACTGCAGACATCCGTTGCTCAACCGTTTCAACTGAATATCCGTCAGCTTCTAATTCGTCGCAATATTCAACCACCATGGCCTCTGTGACGGACATAGGGGCCGTTGCTTTTCGTTTCACAAAAAACGAAACGGCGTGTGTCAGATCTGACAGTCGCCCCATGCGCACAGATTCGCCGATGGCAAGAGTTTTGGCGTAGCGAGACAGTTCGAATTGGTCAAGACTCGAGGACTTGACCCGTGACTGTGCAGCGGCGCTCATGGCCTTAACGGTACCCCTGATGGACTACGCCACGAGTGCCTCCCACCATCCGTTTGTGTTTGCTACCCATCCTTTGGCTTCCAATCGACCGAGAATCACAGCAACATTCACCACTGACATTGATGCGCCGAGCGAAACCTCGTCCATGCTTCGTGGCACCCGGCCAAGTGCAGTCATCACCTGGCGTTCGTCATCGTGCAATGCGGGACGTCCCTCGCACCAATCAGTCATATGACGGTGGTCAAGGCCCAAAGCAACGAGCACATCAGTGACGTCAGTGACAGGACCACACCCATCTCGTAAAAGATTGTTAGTGCCCTCACAAGGGGCGATCCCCGGTGCACCCGGTACGGCCAACACTGTGATGTCGCGCTTCATTGCTTCGCGCACCGTAATCATGGACCCCCCAGTTGCGCGAGACTCCACAACAACCAGTACTTCGCTAAGTGCTGCCAGAATTCGATTTCGCATGGGGAAACGATGCGGTTCAGGTGCGGTGCCAGGC
>CAIZMV010000291.1 GCA_903934195.1 uncultured Acidimicrobiaceae bacterium
TCGTGAGTCGATTGCGATGGGGCCCCCCGACAGAATTGTTGTATATGGCGGCGTCGTGATTGATAATCAAATTCGTAACAGAAAGTAAACCTTTTCGTGACACAGGCGACCCTAACTATGCCCTATCTTGTTTCTAGTGAGTGCGACGGAGACCATCATCATGAGTGAAGCACCTGCATCCTCATCCGCGCTCTTATCTTTCAACAACGTCTCAATGACATTTGACGATGGAACCAAAGCCCTAGACAATGTTTCATTCGGAATCAACGCTGGTGAATTCGTAACAGTTGTAGGCCCGTCAGGTTGCGGCAAGTCAACACTTCTTCGTATTGCTTCCAACCTTGAAGCCAACACTGGTGGTACCTGCTCAATCGACCGCAACAGCATCGGCTACGTGTTTCAAGATGCGACACTGATGCCATGGCGAACGGTCGCACGCAATGTGGAGCTCATCGCTGAACTTCACAAACTTCCGAAGGCCGAAAGACATCAACTAGCTGCTGCGGCAATAGAACTTGTTGGGCTTAGCGGATTTGAAGACAAGTACCCTCGCCAACTCTCTGGCGGAATGCGCATGCGCGCTTCCCTTGCACGATCCTTGGTGATGAAGCCTAAGGTCTTCTTGTTTGACGAACCATTCGGTGCTCTAGACGAAATTACGCGTGAACGTTTGAACGATGAACTTCTTCGCTTGTTCCAACACGAAGGTTTTGCCGGACTGTTTATTACTCACTCGATAACTGAAGCTGTCTACATGTCAACAAAGGTTCTCGTAATGTCGGCTCGGCCCGGGAAAATCATTGCCGAATTTGATGTTCCGTTCGCATATCCACGCAATCATGATCTTCGTTACGAACCAGAGTTCGGCGAACTATGTGGAAAGATTTCGCACGCACTCAGAGGAGCTCACCAGTGAGCGCCTCAAGCCCAATCTCAAGTCCAGTTGAAGATGTAATTCCGGACAAGCGTGACAAGTTCTCGTTTGCTGATTATCTCGGACCTGTTGTGGTTTTTCTTGTTTTCATTGGAGTCTGGTATCTCTTGTCGTCAGTTGTTCTGCCAGAGCAAAAACGATTCTTGCTTCCAACGCCTCATAAAGTCATCAAAGAAGGATTCTTTGTATGGCAATCCGGTGAGCGACGCGGACTTCAACCGATTCTTATGTCGCTATGGGATTCAGCAAAAGTGGCGTTGCTGGGACTTGGAATCACCATCGTCATAGGCATGAGCCTCGCCGTGCTGATGAGTTCCAGCCGCTGGCTAGAACGAGCAACATGGCCGTACCTGGTAGCTGTCCAAAGTGCTCCGGTTCTTGCATTGACACCACTCATTCGTGCACTGATCGATGGAACTCAAACACAGCGCCTACTAGTTGTGGTGCTTATTGCAATCTTCCCAATCGTCAGCAATACACTCTTTGGTCTTCTGTCTGCTGACAAAAGCCAGCATGAGCTATTCACATTGCAAGGTGCATCAAAGTGGACACGTCTGGTGAAACTGCAATTTCCAGCAGCGCTACCAAATATTTTTGTTGGATTACGCATCTCGGCTGGCCTTGCTGTCATCGGCGCAGTTGTCGGTGACTTCTACTTCCGCCAAGGTGGTGTTGTAGGGATTGGTGCACAGATCGACGTGTACCGAAATCGCCTGTGGGGTCCAGAGCTCATCACAGCAATCATTCTTGCCAGCGCACTCGGTCTGGTGGTGTTCCTCTTTTTCGGATGGGTCTCTCGTAGAGCCATCGGGAAATGGCACATCATCAATAGGGGTCACTGACCCACAAATCACCAACTACCAGGAGAACAACCAACCATGAAAAAAAGACCATTACTAGCAACTGCAGTCATTGCAGCACTCACGCTCGCAGCGTGCGGTGGCAGCGATACAGCTGCACCCGACACAACTGCAGCGGCTGCAACCGGCGTCGACCTTGTCGCAGCTGGCTGCCCAGCAACTGTCTCACTGCAGACAGACTGGAACCCAGAAGCAGAGCACGGAAACCTTTACCAACTCATTGGTCCTGGATACACAGTTGACAAAGAAAAGCTTCGCGTTACAGGCGACCTCATGGCAGGCGGCAAGACAACTGGTGTAAAGGTTGAAATTCGTGCAGGCGGACCAGCAATTGGTTATAGCCAAGTCACTGCAGAGCTATACAAGGATCCAAGCATTCTTCTCGGTTTCACCAGCACAGACGAGCAAGTGTCACACTCAGGTGACGATTTCCCAACTGTCGCTGTTGTTGCACCGTTCAACATCAACCCGCAAATCATCATGTGGGACCCAGCTACTTACCCAGACGTAAAGACCATTGCTGATTTGAAGGCAACCGGTGCAAAGGTTCGCTATTTCGATGGCGCTGCATACATGGACTACTTCACTTCAACAGGCATTCTCGATAAGAAGCAAGTTGACGGAACCTACGATGGTTCACCAGCATCATTCATCGCAGCTGGCGGAAAAGACACCCAACAAGGTTTCGGAACAGCAGAGCCATACTTCTACAAGAATGTCCTTAAGGACTGGATGAAGGATGTTGGATACCAGTACATCCATGATGCAGGTTGGACCGCATATGCGCAGTCACTTGGTGGCACACCAGCCAACATCGCTAAGTACGACACATGCTTGAAGGCTCTTGTCCCAGTGATACAGCAAGCAGCACTTGACTACGTTGCAGCACCAGATACCACCAATGCAATCATTCTTGATGCTGTAAACCAGTACAACAATGGTTGGGTGTATGACGCAGGTCAGGCCAAGGCCGCCGTTGCAAAGATGCAAGAAGACAAACTTGTTGCTAACAGCCCAGACGGAACACTTGGTTCGTTCGACATGGATCGCATTACAGCATTCATTGCGACTGCCGCTCCAGTGTTCACGTCAACTGGTGCAAAGGTTAAGGATGGCCTTGTCGCTGACGACATTGTCACTAACAAGTACATCAACCCAGCAATCAAGCTCGGCTAAACAGTTACAAAAAATTGGGGAGGGGCAGCAATGCTCCTCCCCTTTTGTGTTTATCGGCCAAAGTCGAAACGACTTATTTCCTTCATCGCCCCGCCAAGAGACTCAACGGCACCACCGAACATACGAGAACCTAAGTCAGCACTTGCTCCAGTTGGATCACCGATGTGTCCCTCTGGGAAGAAATCATTTGATAACCAACCGAATGCAACGCGGCCGCCAAACTTCACTTGCTCGTTCTTGGCCAAACCTTCGGGAACACGGCGAACGGCTAATGACATGTCAACAAGGTCTGGACGAAGGTGCAACATGACTGAAGTTTCGTCAACACCTCCGTGCACTCCCATTCCAAGTTCAGACTCAGCAGATGACCCACCCTGATCTGCTGGCATGTGCGGATGAGCCAGAAAAGTTTGAAGTCCGTACTTCAAACGAAGCTCCCGGTTCATCATTGCCATCAGAGCACTGTTGCCGCCGTGGCCATTGATGAACATGAGCTTCTTCGCCGGAGTGGAAGCAACGCAACGACCAATGTCATCTATTACGGCCATCATGGTGGTGGCTGATAGCCACATTGTTCCTGCTGCCCATGCATGCTCGTTTGATTTCGTAAATGGAAGCGTGGGCAATAACCATGCATTGGTCTCTTCGCCAAACTTCTCGACTGCAGCGCTGGACACAGCATCAGCAACCACAAAATCAGTATTCAGTGGCAAGTGAGGACCATGTTGTTCAATTGCACCTAATGGCAGAACAATGATCGAATCCTTTGTTAGTTCGGCTGATAATTGCAATGCGGAAAGGTCGCCCAGTATTCGTGAAGAAGCCATGCATCAAACCTATCTGAGTGCTTGAATAGAGACTGTGACTAAGCGCTCGGAGACCGATTTTGACGCCATTGTTATTGGCGCTGGCCATAACGGGCTAGTCACCGCTGCGTATCTGGCACGACACGGCTTATCAACGTTGCTAATTGAAGCCCGTTCTGATGTCGGAGGCACTGCTGCGAGCGAACAGTACGGTGGCGCCACTGTCAATATTTGTAACTGCGACCACCTCACATTCAGAACAACACCCATTGCCGAGGAACTCAATCTTTCTGCACACGGTCTTCAATACATCGATGTCGAACCCCCACAGATAAACGGCGACTGGACAACTGAAAAATTCTGGCCACTGTGGCACGACGTAGATAAGACCCTTGACGAACTTGCGGTTACTCATCCGGACTCAGTCGACGGATACAGACAATTCGCAAATACCGCCATTCCTGTTGCGCGACTCATTCTTGAGGCGGCCGCTAATCCTCCAACACGAGGATCACTTCTTTCCACTGTCATTCGCAGGGGTGGTCGCGGTGTTGCTTCAATGCTGCGCATGAGCCGAATGTCTGCTGCTGACGTTATGCGTCAATTCTTTGATAGCGAGGCCGTTATCGGCCCAGCAATGGTTGAAGGGCCTGTTGTGTGGGGACTCTCACCTGAAACTCCTGGCACTGGACTTGGCGCTATCTCCTATGCCCTACGGCATGTCGGAACACTCGGGCGCCCAATTGGCGGAAGCGGAATGTTGCCAGAAGCTCTCAAGCAATCATTTCTCGCCGCAGGTGGTTTCCTACGAACAAATACACGCGTAGTGGGCGTTATCTGTGAGGGGTCTCGTGTCAGTGCCGTGCAAACAGGCGACGGCGCAACCGTTACCGCCCGCATAGTTGTCTCTGCGTGTGATCCACAAAGAACCTTCGTGCAATGGTTGAAAAACCCACCTGCCAAAGCGAATTCTCTTATCAATCGCTGGAAGAGCCACACCCCGGGTGAAGGGTACGAATCGAAGATTGATGCAATCACAAATACACCACCAGTGTTTAACGCCTTCTCAGATTCATTAACCAACTTGCAAATGACCGGCTCAACTGTCATCGTTAGCCCTTCGTTGGCAGAACTTCATCGCGGTTCACAATTGATGCGCGACGGAAAGACAATGCCACGAATGGCATTACTCGCTAACACGCCTTCCAACATTGACAACACAATTTCTCCGGCAGGAAAAAGCGTTTTCAGTCTTGAAGCGTTATACACGCCGTATTCATTTACCGACGGCTGGGAATCTAATGATGAACCGGAGAGATGGCTACGTCAGTTCGGATCTCTCGTTCAACCTGGGTTTATGGATTCAATCGAACAATGGCGTGTTCTGACTCCAGCGCATTACGAATCACAGTTTCATCTTCCAAAAGGTCATGCACTTAGTTTTGGTGGCGGGCCGCTCGCTGCCTTTATGGGTTCCACACCAGAACTCACTAGGTACCACACACCTATCAAGGGGCTCTACCTCACAGGTGCAGCCACCTTTCCCGGTGCCGGAGTATGGGGGTCAAGCGGCCGCAACGCGGCATTGACCATCATCAAAGAAATGGGCTAACGCTTACGCGTCTTTCACGATTCCTGAACGCTTAACGACGGGGTCTTTGTCGCTCCAAGGGAAGTTAATCCACAAGTCAGTGTGCTTCCAGACATATTCACACTGGACAACTGAGTGTGATTTCTCGTACAACACTGCCGAACGAACTTCTTTCACGCGGCCCTTGAAAAAGTCTTGAACAATTTTGAGGGTGTGACCAGTATCTGCAACATCGTCAACAATCAACACACGTGCGAAACGTAGTTCAACTAGGTCTGGCACTGGAGGAAGAATCATCGGAACAGGTAGACGTTCGTCAACGCCTGTATAGAACTCAACATTCATTGTGTACAAGTTCTTTACAGCCAATGCATATCCAAGTGCGCCGGCAGCAAGTAAACCGCCTCGTGCGATAGCCAAAATAATGTCGGGCTCGTATCCCCCCTCGGCGACACTGGTAGCTAGCTCGCGGCTGGCTTCACCAAATATTTCCCAGGACATGATTTCACGTTCGCTCACGTCATAAAACTAGTCGCAACAGCCCGCCTCCACCGATTCCGTGTCACTTCCAAACAAAAAGTCAAGAGAAGTCACGAGCGATAGTGAGGCGGTCTCCCCTCGCGCTTAGCTCGTTGAGTCTCACGCGCATCATCAGAAAAACTGGCCATTATCTGTTGGCGGTTCTCCATGTCGATAGCTGCCTGTAAACCTGGAATTTCTAGCGAAGCCCACATGCCCTCTTTCGTGAGAGCAACCCCTATTGGACTATTCAGCATGATCTCTTGCGCCTTCACATATGCGGCATCAAGCAAAACATCTGGTGGCAACACGTCCGTTACCAGACCAATCCGCAGAGCCTCTGCCGAGTCAAACAACCGGCCCGTCAGCATGATCTCATGGGCACGCGCTGCACCAATGAGTCGTGGCAATAACCAACTAGTTCCGATATCGCAAGCCGAAAGACCAATTCTGATGAATGCTGCGTTGAATCGAGCAGTCTCAGAACATATACGCAGGTCAGAGCCAAGAACTAGGGCAAATCCACCTCCAGCAGCAGGGCCATTCACCGCTGCGATTATCGGCTGCGGAATTGATCTCATTTTTGGAATGAGTGAAGCAATGTGCTTCTGCACAGCAAACCCTTTTTCAACACTTCCGTTCCACTCAAAGCCTGGAGCGTCTCCATAGCCCCCGAGGTCGAGCCCGGCACAGAATCCACGCCCACTTCCAGTAAGCACCACTACGCGTACGTCCCGAGACCTAGCGATTTTGCTAAACGTCTCATGCAGTGATTCGACCATTGTGGAGGTCATAGCGTTGAGCTTGTCCGGCCTGTTCATTGTGACCAATGCAATGCCTTCGCGTGGATATGTCAGTTCAATTTCGGCCATGCGCAATGGTGCCACTTTCGCGGGCCTAATGCCCACACGGGCCCGACTGTAAAGCCCTATCACGACTATCCCCGTAGGCAATAATGGTTTCATTCGTTTTAGGAACATATGACAACCATTTCTCTCGCACGCCGTCTCCACATTCCACCCGCTTCAGACCCTTGGGGCCGAACTCTTCGACGGGCCGGAATTGTGTACCTACTCTCTCGATTATTCGTCATCATGGGTGCAGCAATCGCAGTTGCTGCTCAAGCAGTTGTCGATCGTTCAAACGACGTAGAACCAGCTAACGGCCTCAGTGGGCTGGCGGACATTCTGGCTAGTTGGGATGGTCACTGGTACCTCGATGTCGTGCGTGAGGGATACCCACATCACATCATGCCTAATGTGACGTACTTCGTATCCGATGCACGAGCCGCATTCTTCCCTCTTTATCCACGATTTGTTCACTACATCGATGTAGTCATTCCTGGTGGACCAGTCAGCGTGTCGTTGGCAGTAAACATCCTCCTTGGTGCATGTTTTGTCTTTCTTGCTGGCTACCTGTGTCGCGGCATCTTTGACATCAAGACTGCGGAGAAGGCAATGATTCTTATTGCGCTCTTTCCCGGCAGCTTTGTGCTCAGCATGGCCTATTCAGAAGCACTAATGCTCACCATCGTTGCACTCTGCTTTATTGCATTACGAGATAAACACTGGCTATGGGCAGGAGTTTTAGCCGCCCTAGCCACAGCGACACGACCCAATGGTGTTGCGTTAGTCGCAGCATGTGCGGTCGCTTCCTTACTTGCTATTCGTAACGACAGAGATTGGCGTTCACTAATTGCTCCCGCTCTTTCGCCCCTCGGATTTATCGGATTTATGTGGTTCCTTCGCATGCACACCAGAGAAGACGCCGCATGGTTCCGTGTTCAACGAGAAGCATGGCAAGAAGGTACGAGTTTCGGAGCAACAGCAGTGCAGAGAACTGTCGACTTCTTTATTCATCCTGTCAGTTCGCCCACCTCGGTACTCACTGCAGCGAGTGTGGGCGCCATGTTGATCGGCCTGTACATGGCACGCAAATACAAGATGAACCTCATCTATTGGTCGTATACAGCTGTCATCCTTGGACTCATGTTGATTCCTGCAACCGTGACGGCA
>CAIZMV010000292.1 GCA_903934195.1 uncultured Acidimicrobiaceae bacterium
GTTGTCTTTGGGAATTGAAACCAAGGGTGGCGTGATGACAAAACTCATCGAGCGCAACACCACAATTCCTACTCGCCGTACCGAAGTGTTCACCACTGCAGATGACAATCAGCCATCAGTAGAGATCAACGTTCTTCAGGGCGAGCGAGAAATGGCTAGCTACAACCAGTCACTAGGCAAGTTCAACTTGGTTGATCTTCCACCTGCTGCTCGCGGTATGCCACAGATTGAAGTCACATTCGACATTGATGCAAACGGAATCGTTCATGTATCAGCGAAGGACCGCGCCACAAGCAAAGAGCAGTCCATGACCATCACCAGCTCTTCGTCTCTTAGCAAAGAAAAAATTGAAGAGATGATTCGCGATGCTGAGTCACATGCTGAAGACGACAAGCGTCGTCGTGACGAAGCAGAAGTGCGCAACAATGCAGATTCTCTTGTGTACCAAACTGAGAAAGTTCTGAAGGAACAAGGCGACAAGGTAACTGAAGAAGAAAAAGCAGCTGTTGAAGGCCCGCTCGGAATTCTGAAGACCGCAATCGCCGGCAACAATGTCGATGACATCAAGGCAGCGACTGAAACTCTTATGGGTGCCAGTCAGGCATTCAGCCAGAAGTTGTATGAGACAGCAGCTCGTGACAGTGAAGCAGCCGGCACTTCAGCATCAGGTGCACAAGGTGCATCAAACGACGAGGACATCGTCGATGCTGAAATTGTAGATGAGCAGTAATTCATGTCTGAAGACAATGTTGATCAACCAGAAGATGCCATTGACGCAGAGATAGTTGAACTAATCGAGCACGACATTGATGCGCTTGTCCAAGAACGTAATGAGTTCAAAGACATCGCACTTCGCTTGCAAGCCGATTTCGAAAACTACAAAAAGCGTGCTTCATCGAATATGTCCGATGAAGTTGATAGAGCAACAGGGCGAATCGCAGATTCGTTACTGCCAGTTCTTGACGCATGTGAAGCTGCATTTGCGCACGGAGCAGACGGTGTTGAACCAATTTGGTCTGCGCTCATGGCGGCTCTTGTGAAGCAAGGACTCGTAGCACTCGATCTTTTGGACAAACCATTTGATCCAACAACGTCAGAAGCTGTTGTCCATGAAGAGGGTGACGGCGGAGAACCAATCGTTGTTGAAGTGCTTCGCACTGGATACGAATGGAAGGGCCGTGTACTGCGCGCTGCCATGGTGAAGGTGCGGGGATAAGTCATGTCAGGTCAGCGCGAATGGTACGAAAAGGACTATTACGCAGTACTTGGCGTGTCGAAAGACGCATCTGTCAAAGACATCACGAAGGCGTACCGGCGACTTGCTCGCCAGTACCACCCCGATGCAAACCCTGACAACGCTGTAGCAGAAGAGAAGTTCAAAGACATCTCTGCTGCGTACGACGTTGTTGGTGACGAAAAGAAACGTGCAGAGTACGACGAAGTGCGCCGCATTGGCCCAATGGGCGGATTCGGCGGCGGACCTGGCGGGCAAAACATTCGCTTCGACATGGGTGGCGATGGTTTCGGTGACATCTTGGGACAAATGTTTGGACGCGGCGGTGGCGGACGTCGCGGCGGCGGATCAACTGGTCCGCAGCGTGGTCAAGATATTGAAACCACGTTGACACTTGACTTTGTTGATGCTGCGCATGGCATCACCACATCGTTGCATCTCACTGCAGATGCTCAATGCTCAACATGTTCTGGTTCTGGCGCTCGCGCCGGTACAACACCGAAAACATGTGCAGCATGTGGAGGCCGCGGTTCTACCGCTGACAACCAAGGGATGTTTTCGTTCTCACAGCCGTGTCGTTCATGCAGCGGTAACGGCATCATTATCGAAAATCCGTGCTCTACATGTCGAGGAACGGGTATTGAACGTCGTCCACGCGAAGTGAACGTGCGCATTCCTGCTGGCGTTGACAATGGCCAACGTATTCGCCTGAAAGGTCGGGGTGCTCCTGGCCGTAACGGCGGCCCCGCCGGCGATTTGTTTGTGGAATGCAATGTTGCACCGCATCCATTGTTCTCACGCGAGGGCTTGAACTTACTGACTCGCGTTCCTGTGTCATTCACCGAAGCGGTGTTGGGCGCAACGATTGCAGTACCAACGCTTGACGGAAGCGATGTGACATTGCGCTTGAAAGCAGGGACACAAAGTGGTTCGCGTCACCGCGTAAAAGGTAAGGGCATTGAATTACCAAAACAAACGGGCGACCTGATTGTCACGGTTGATGTAAATGTGCCAACGAAACTTTCTGACGAAGAGCGTTCCGCAATCGAAAGCCTCAGCGAAGTACTTGCCTCACCTCGTGCGTCAGGTAACAAATCATGACCCACGACGAGATGCGCGCCTTGTATGTCATTTCGGTTGCAGCCGAACTTGCAGGTATGCACCCTCAGACATTGCGCATCTACGAACGACGCGGTTTGTTAACCCCAGCTCGAACAACCGGTGGCAACCGTAGGTACAGCGATGCAGATATTGCGCGACTCTTACGCATCACTGAACTAGCAGCCACGGGTATGAACCTGGAAGGCATTCGTCATGTCATGACTTTGGAAGCAGAAGTTGTGCGCCTTCGCAGTGAAGTGGAACAACTGCGTCAAGGCCTGATGCATGCCATCACTGAAATTGAATCACGTAGCCGCAGCAACATTGTCCCGCTGCGACAAGCAATGGCCCGCTTCGGCGAGCGCCCCAGCATTTTTGACCCCGACCGATAAGGAAACACAGTTATGGCTATCGACCCAAAGAGATGGACTACTCGGACACAAGAGGCGATTGCAGCAGCGAGTGATTCTGCAAGAACTCTTGGCAACCCCGAAGTAACGGTTGATCACGTTCTTAGTGCAGTAGCCGGGCAAACCGACACAGTTGTTCCTGCGTTTTTGCAGAAACTCGGCATAGCACCAGGCATGGTGCAATCGAAGGCTGATGAAGTGGTGGCCAAACTGCCGCGCGCGACTGGTGGCGCTGAACCACGCATGAACCGCGAACTCGGCAATGTTCTTGCTAACGCAGATTCAATTCGTAAAGACCTAAAAGATGACTATGTATCTGTAGAGCATCTGGTTCTGGCAATGAATCAGCGCATCGGTATTGGCAGCGAGGAAATGTTGCAAGCTCTAAAAGAGGTTCGCGGTTCACACCGAGTTACTTCGCCAGATCCTGAATCGCAATTTGCAGCGTTAGAGAAATACGGCATTGATCTCACAGCACGCGCACGTGAAGGAAAGATTGACCCTGTTATTGGACGCGATGAAGAAATCCGTCGGGTGATCCAAGTGCTTTCTCGCCGCACCAAGAACAACCCTGTTCTTATAGGCGAACCTGGTGTTGGTAAGACCGCAATTGTTGACGGACTTGCCCGCCGTATTGCTGACGGCGATGTGCCAGAAGGACTCAAAGGAAAACGATTGATTTCACTTGACATCAGCTCGTTGGTAGCTGGGGCGAAATACCGCGGCGAATTCGAAGAACGCTTTAAAGCAGTACTTAAAGAAATCACTGATGCCGAAGGCGAAGTAATTACGTTTGTAGATGAAATGCACACAATGGTTGGTGCTGGCGGTGCTGAAGGCGCAATGGATGCAGGCAACATGATCAAGCCAATGCTTGCGCGTGGAGAACTACGCATGATTGGTGCAACCACTCTTGATGAATACCGTAAATATGTAGAGAAAGATCCAGCTCTCGAACGTCGTTTTCAACAGGTATACGTAGGCGAGCCAACAGTTGCCGACACCATCGCAATTTTGCGTGGGTTGAAAGAGCGTTATGAAGTGCACCACGGTGTGCGAATTCAAGACTCTGCATTAGTCAGTGCAGCGGTGTTATCGAATCGTTATCTCACGAATCGATTCCTGCCAGACAAGGCAATCGACCTTATGGATGAAGCAGCAAGCAAGCTTCGTATTGAGATTGACTCATTACCCACCGAGATCGACATTGTGCAGCGTCGTATTTTGCAATTAGAAATTGAGAAAGTCGCACTAGAGAAGGAAACTGATTCCGCGTCACGAGACCGCCTCAGCACTCTCGTAGAAGAACTGACACTCTTGCAGTTGGAAGCTGACGTGATGAAGGGGCATTGGGATGCTGAGCGTTCAGCAATCTCTGCAATTCGTACATTGAAGGAAGAACTTGAGACTTTGCGTTCTGCTGTGGAGAGGGAAACTGACCTGACAAAAGCTTCAGAGATTCAATACGGTCGCATTCCTGAACTTGAACGCCGCATCAATGATGCAACAGCTCACCTTGATCAACTGCAATCAACACAACGAATGTTGAAAGAAGAAGTTGATGCTGAAGACATTGCCGAAGTTGTTTCTAAATGGACTGGTGTACCCGTAAGTAAATTGTTGGAAGGCGAGATGGCAAAGCTTGTTCATCTTGAAGATCAGTTGCATAAACGTGTCATTGGTCAGAA
>CAIZMV010000293.1 GCA_903934195.1 uncultured Acidimicrobiaceae bacterium
AGTTGAGAGCGCAATTATATACACAAAATGGTTGCGGACGCAACTATCTCTGAAAATGCTGTATATTTGTTGCATGGCAACGAAGTGGCTATCTCCAGCTGAAATGACAGCGTGGCGTTCATTCATTGAAACTACTGGCGACCTATTGCGCGCCATCGAACACGATCTGGAGCCTTTTGGGCTCGACCTTGGTGACTATCAATTACTTGCCATGTTGTCAGAAGCGCCAGAACAACAATTGCGTATGTGTGATCTGGCTGATGCATTACGTCTTACTCGTGGCGGATTAACTCGCCGGATGGAAGGCGTTGTGAAGAAGAAGTTGGTAAGCCGAGTGCAATCATCAGAAGATGGTCGCGTTGCATTTGCGCAGATGACTGCGAAAGGTGTGGCGACATTGAACGAAGTTGCGCCAGAGCATGTGCAGACAGTGCGTCGATTAATGATTGACCAACTGACACCGACTGAGGTGAAAGCGATTGGCTCTGCCTTCAGCAAGATTTCAAAAAACCTGGCTGAAGAACTGAAGTAATTAGCCCTGGAGGGCTGCCTTCATTGCTGCAACGCCATTTGCAAGAGTGGTGCGCTCGGCTTCGCTTAACACAGCATATGCAGGTGCGCAGAGTGCATCAGTGAGCTTCTCTGCAGCGGCCATTTGAGCATGCGTGGCATCAGTGATTGTCGGCGCATCTTCTGGTGTGTAACCGAATGCCTGCACCATGTCTGGGCGCTTGATGTGGTGAGCGGTCTTCGTATCCAACCCAGCTGCGCGCAATGCAATGAGGTGGGCAGCTCCGCGGAATTCGCGAACGAGAGCCAACAATTGCATTGCACGGCCTGGTGCATCAGTTGCAAGAGTCTCTGTGCGCATTGCTGCATACAAGCCAAGGCCGTCTGGGTCGGCCGCATTGTTCACTGCGTCGAGTGTTGCAACGATTGCGTCAAGATTTGCCAAGCCGGTGAACTTTGCGCGACCAAGTGCTGCTGCACATTCAAGATGCGCGCGCCCAGCTTTACGAGGATCACACTTTGCTTTTGCGTCTTCCCAGATGCCACCAATCATTGTTGGCTTGAAATAGCCGAATGCTGCGGCAAGGGCTGCGCCATCACAGTCACCAAGCGGGCCGCCACGACCAAGAACGTAGAATTCCATACCGCGCAAGTTGAGTTCTTTACCAACGGCACCGGTCTCTGGGATGAAATAAAAGGCCGCGCCAATTTCGTTGATGATGGGGCAGGCGGTTGCGAGAAGTTCTTCATTCGTCATATGAGCGACTGTAGTGAAGGCGGCGCCACCTACGCTCATTGGGTGGACAAACGACTGCTCGAACGAATGGCGCCAGGGCTTTTTGTACTTCTGTGGAGCACTGGCTTCATCGTTGCCCGCTACGGCACGAAAGATGCTGGGCCACTGACGTTCCTGACGATTCGCACCGCTATTGCTGCGGCGATCCTGTTCGTGGTGTCGCGCATCATTCGCGAGGCTCGAGTGAGCCGCAAGCAAGTGCCCGTTCAACTTGCTGTCGGCATTGGAATTCATGCCATGTATTTGGGTGGCGTTTTTGTAGCCATTAATCATGGTCTTCCATCTGGCATTAGCGCTCTTATTGCCGCGCTTCACCCAGTTGTTACCACCACGTTGAGTCGCGTGTTGTTGAACGAGAAGTTGTCTTCACGACAAGCTTTTGGTGTTGTGCTTGGTTGTGCCGGAGTTGTAGCCGTAGTTTTCGAACACGGCGGTGCCGGTGGTGGTGTTACATCGTTCGCGTTGTATTCAATGGCTGTGGCAGTGATTGGAATCTCAGCTGGCACATTGATACAGCGCAAATATGCACAGGGCACACCGCTTTTGGCTGGGACAGCAATTCAGTATTTTGTCACCGCTGTTGTTCTTGGAATTTGTGCCGTCACCAGTGAAGGGTGGCAGTTCACAGTGACTACGCGCAGTGTTTTGTCACTTGCGTGGGCGGTTGGTGTGTTGTCGATTGCCGCAATCTTGATCATGTTGTGGTTGTTGCACAGACAAGCAGCAGCACAAGTCAGCAGTTTGTTTTTCTTAACGCCAGCGCTATCAACAATTGAAGGCGCAGTGCTGTTTGGCGAGCGACTCGGTCTACTTGCAATTGCCGGACTGGCTGTTGCAGTTGTCGGAGTGCGTTTCGCTACTTCTCAACAAAAGTGAGGTCTGGTCCGATGATGATTTCACCGGAGAAGAACTCTGCAGCCATTGCGTGCCATTCGGCTTCGCCGCCTGGCTGAATTGCTGGAACGAAGTGAGTGAGAACCAAAGTCTTTACGCCACACTTCGTTGCTGTTTGCGCAGCTTGTTGCACTGTTGAGTGGTAATCGATGATGTCAAGAAAACGCTCGCCGGTTGGAACCAATGGAGCCAACGCACGAACTTGATCTTCACGAATCACTGTCTGAACATAGAAGTCTGCGTCCTTGCACATGCCGTAGAGGCCTTCACATGGAATGGTGTCGCCAGCAAGTGCAGCAACGGTGCCGCCGTGCTCGATACGGAAACCGATTGTTGGGGCAACGGGACGATGGTCTGTTTCGTGAACTGAAATAGAAACGCCACCAATTGCGAATGTGTGACCAGCTTCGATTTCGTGGACTTCCAGTTTCATTCTGCCAGCTGCACGCAGGTCTGTGTGATGTGCGAGGCGGTATCCCTCGTCTTGCGACAACATGGCAAGCAATCCGTCCACCATTTTCTTCGTGCCAATAGGGCCGTAGATAGGAAGTGGAGTTGCAGCTGGTGATGCAATCCAACGAGTAGTGATGACATCGTTCAAGTCAGAAATATGGTCGCTGTGTAAGTGGGTTAGGAGAACAGCTGAGACGAATGGAGGAGGGCAACCTGCGGCAAGAAGGCGCATCACCACGGAGCGACCAGCGTCGACAAGAATGTGTTGATTGTCTGCTTGAACAAGAGTTGATGGGCCAGCGCATGTTGCGCTTGGCAATGGGCTTCCGGTTCCGAGAAGGGTGATTTTCATTGGTGTCTCCGATGTATGGGGTAGCTAAGAAACTACTGCCAACACTGTTCGGAGAAATTGAACAGAGGTTATTTCTCTGTGTTAGCGCCCTTTGGGCTTGAACATGTCGTGGATGAGTGGCTCAAAGTACGACAAGGGTGCACTGACGTAATCGGTGTCGAACGCTGGTGAGTCGTACTTTGCGCAGAACTCTTCGGTGTATTCGAAGTATTCATTTCCGCGGAACTCTTCGCGAGCATTTTTGTTGAGGCCGATGTAATCCCAAAAGTAGTAGCCCTGGAAAATTCCGTGGTGCTTGACCATCCACCAGTTGGCTTCTGATGCGAAAGGCTTCACGATGCCTGCAGCAATTTCCGGATGATTGAATGGCGCAAGGTTGTCGCCGATGTCATGGATGAGTGCACACACGATGTACTCAGCATCGCGACCATCTTTTTCTGCACGTGTTGCGGTTTGCAAGCAGTGCTCGAGGCGGTTCACAGGGAAACCACCTTGATCAAGTTCGAGCATTTTCATCTGTTCAATAATGCGAGTGGACACCATTGCTTGAGTCTCTTGAAGACAGACCATGATGTTGGCCCATTCTTCTTTGGTTGACTCTTCAAAAGACTTGAATGTTGCGCGTGTAACCATGGTTCCCCCGAATCAGAAGTGATGAGGTGAACTTACTACCCAGAAGGAGTGTTGTCAGCCCCTGGAACGCACGACCGACACCACGGTGCCGATTTTCATGTTGTGAAACAGCCATTTGGCATCAGCAACACGCATGCGGATGCAGCCATGGGAAGAAGGCGCAACACCAAGTGGGGTAGGAAATGGAATCTCACCGCTCTTAGTGACCTTGTAGGGAATGCCATGGAAGCCGATGTTCCCGCCTTCGCGACCCTTGGTGAAACGTGTCATCCAGCGCATGCGCTCGTTCGGGTTTGGCGTGTAATAGGCCTGAGCTGATTGTGAGAACACTTTGAAAGTGCCGACGGGAGTCTGATCATCAACGCCGGTTGATGCAGGAAGTGTGGCGATGAGGCGCTTGCGATGGTTGTACACGTAGACACGTTGCTCGTCGAGAACAATGCGTGTGAAACCAATTGATGCTTTTCCACGTTGAGGGCTTGAGACACGCGGCAATGTTGATGTTGTCGTCGTAGGTGCTGGCACCGTTGTTGAAACAGTGTCGGGCGCAGTTGTTGGCACGGTCGTCGGCGCACTTGTTTGCGAAGTCGGGTCTGGCGTGGTGGTGTCTGTGCCTTCTGCATGTACAAGCGACGTGGGTACTAAAACACACGAGACAAGAACGGTAAGGGCGATGCGAATGGGGGATTTCATCGTGAGAAAAAGGATAACTGTGAATTGAATTGCCGAGTGGGCAATGCGTTATTCGGCAGCGATATCAAGGGCTTCAGCAAGTGTGTTCCAGGAAAGGACAGCGCACTTGATGCGAACGGGGAATTTCACGACACCTTGCAGTGCTTCAAGATCTCCGAGGGGAGTTGAAGTATCTGGCTCTTCGCCGCCTTCATCGATTGACATCATGTGTTTGAAACGATGAATGAGCGCACGAGCTTGCTCGACTGGCTTGCCTTTAACAGCAGCGCTCATCATGGAAGCTGAACTTTGACTAATGGAACAACCTTGTCCGCCAATTTTGATGTCGTCAACAATGCCATCTTTGACAATGAGGAACACTTCGATTTCATCGCCGCACAATGGGTTGTGGCCTTCACTGCGCACAGCAGGTGGTTCAAGAGAACCGCGATTACGAGGGCTCTTGTAATGATCGAGGATGATCTCGCGATATAGGTCTTCTAATCCGGGCATATGAATCTCCGAGTATGAGGCTAGAGGGTGAAGAAGTCTCCCGCTTCGGATAGGGCATCGCACAGGGCGGTGACATCCGAAGGGGTGTTGTACAGGTAGAAACTGGCGCGAACAGTGGCGTTGGAGCCAAGGATGCGCATAAGTGGTTTTGCGCAATGGTGGCCAGCGCGAACGCAGACATTGTTCTGGTCGAGAACTTGGCTGATGTCGTGAGGGTGCACGTCGCGATACGCAAAGCTGATGGTTGCTCCGCGAAGTGCAGCATCAGTACTTCCGTGAATAGTGATGTCGCTCCCGAAGCGGTCATTCAGTGAGTCCAGTGCAAGCACTGTCATGTCGTATTCGTGTGCACGCACATTGTCCATGCCAATTGCAGTTAAGTAATCGACTGCTGCGCCGAGACCGATGGCTTCAATGACTGCTTGTGTGCCTGCTTCAAACTTTGCTGGCAATTCTGCACATGTGAAGCCTTCAAGCTTCACATCAGAGATCATGTTGCCGCCACCAAGGAATGGTGGCATTGCATCTAGAAGTGCTTCGCGTCCCCACAGAATGCCGAGACCCGACGGGCCGACCATTTTGTGGCTACTGAATGTGACGAAGTCTGCGTCCCATGCTTGAACATCGGTTGGCATGTGTGGCACTGCTTGGCATGCATCGACAATTGCAATTGCACCGGCCTTATGAGCTGCTGCGCATAGTTCCGCAGTGGGGTTAATGGTGCCGAGAACATTAGACATTGCAGTGAATGAAAAGGCTTTTGCGCCATCGAGCAGAGTTGAAAGATTGCTGAGATCAAGAAGACCGTCTGAAGTGAGCGGAACCCAGCGAATTGTGAAACCGCGCTCAGCAGCGAGCATTTGCCACGGAACAATGTTGGCGTGGTGTTCCATGTGTGTCAGAACTACCGCGTCACCAGCAGAAAGATTCGCTACGCCCCATGAACGAACAATGAGGTTCAGTGCTTCGGTGGCGTTCTTTGTGTAAATAACTTCGTGCACTTTGGGTGCGTTGATAAACGCTGCAACTTTTGCGCGGGCGCCTTCAAACTTGTCGGTTGCTTCTGCTGCTAATTGGTATGCACTGCGGTTTGTTGGCGCATAACCATGCTGCATGAAGTGAGTCATTGCATCAATGACAGCATTTGGCTTTTGTGATGTGTTGGCAGAATCGAGATAGACCAGCGGCTTGCCGTTGATTAACTCTGCGAGCACTGGAAAGTCAGCGCGCACTTTCTGCACATCAAAACTCATGACACGGTTGCCTTGTAGGCCTCGTAGCCATTCTTTTCTAGTTCTGCTGCAACTTCCATACCACCGGACTTCACGATGCGGCCATCAATCATGATGTGCACGTGGTCTGGTTGTAGTTCATCGAGCAAGCGTTGGTAATGCGTAATGAGAAGGATGCCCATGTTCGGGCGATCAACGCGTACTTCGCGAATGCCTTTTGCCACGATGCGCAAAGCATCAATGTCGAGGCCTGAGTCTGTTTCGTCGAGAACTGCAAAGTCTGGTTCCAGCAAAGCCATTTGCATGATCTCGTTGCGCTTCTTTTCGCCACCTGAGAAACCTTCATTGAGGTAGCGGTCGACGAACGAAGAATCCATGCCGAGACGCTTCATCCAGTCCATTGCTGACAAACGCAATTCAAGAACAGAAAGATCAATTCCTTTACGTGCTGACAATGACTGGCGCAAGAACTGAATAACTGAGACGCCAGCTATTTCTTGTGGGTATTGAAACGCAAGAAAGATGCCGGCCTTGGCGCGAACATCGGTTGTCCATTCGGTGATGTTGTCACCTTTGAAGAAAAGATCACCGCTTGTTACTTCGTATTCAGGAGACGCGAGAAGGGTGCTTGCAAGCGTTGATTTGCCACAACCATTGGGGCCCATGATGGCGTGTACTTCGCCAGCGGCAATCGACAAGGTGACGCCGCGCAGAATTTCATCTGTTGGGTCGGTGTCATCCGTGACGGGACGGGCATGAAGGTCGCTGATGCGGAATAATTCGGTCACGAAGTCAGTCTAGGCAGGACTCTGTAATTAGCACTACGGACGTAGTGTTAACTACGTCCTATCGGGCCATGGCCTTCCAAATGGCCATGTATGACGGGTATTCCACCACGTCGTCTGCGTACTCGGCAGACCGCAGCAGTTGGTGATACCGAGGTAGGTGACGAAAGGGCACGCCGGCGTCGACATGGTGGGCCAAGTGGAAGCCGATTTTGTACGGCACCAAATAGAACCGCGCGAGCGGGTGCTGCACGACGGAATGCGTGGTGATGCGTCGATCAGAGTCTGCGCGAAGACCGCCGTGTTCTGCGATGGAACGCAAACGGTTGATGACCCGCCACAACGTGAAATACGGCAATACCCACATGATCGGGTACAGCCACGGATGACCTGCAAGAACAAACAATGATGCAATGACTATTTGCACTGCAGTCATTTTCCAAAGCGTATTGCGAACTCGCGCATCAGGTGATGTGAATCCACGCATCTGATTGCGAAACAAACGTGCGCCTGTTTGTCCAGAACTGTCGCGCACTAGTTTGCGACGAAGACTGTCTTTTGTGATTGGGTAGTTGGCATACAACGCAATGTCTGGTTCTTCTGGGCCGAACTCTTCGCGGTGATGTGCCATATGAACACGACGGTATGCAGGCGTGCTGGTGATGACCGGGAAACCAAGCAACCAATTGCCGACCCAATCATTGGCGCCACGATGTCTGAAGAGAAGACGGTGTGCAGCTTCATGCATGAGAGATGCGAATTGTGCGTGCATGCGACCCATAAGCAGAAATGCAATCACCCAAACAGGTAGTGAATTAAGCCGTACTGCAATTGCAAGTATCAAGAAGTTCTGGCCATACATCCACACAACAGACCATGCATTACGGAATGAAGGAATGGTGCGCAGCTCTTTTCGCACTTGTGGGTATGCGCGACCATCAGTAGCAATCGAAGAGTTGTCAATGACGTGCGGTAAAACCGACGGATCAAGCGCCATGCCACCAAGGTGTGGGCCATTGCTACCAGCCACGTGCAACCCATTCAGCTAAGTGCGGGCGTTCCATTGAGATGGTGGTGTCAACGCCGTGACCTGGCAACACAACTGTGTTTCCTGGGAATGTGAATAAGCGTGTATCTAGTGACTCAATGATGGTTTCGAAGCTACTGCCAGGAAAATGTGTTGCACCAGGGCCACCAGGAAACAATGTGTCGCCAGTGAATAACAACGGCGCATCGTGCACCTTGAATGACACAGACCCTGCAGTGTGGCCGGGGTTATGAATCACATCGAAACGCAATTTGCCCACTTCAACAACCTGCGTGTCATCAAGGAATACGTCGTAGCCCACGTCTTTCAACATGCCGGCGTCATCATGCGACACTGCTACTGAATAACCGGCTTCGCGCATTGCGGGAATCGCTTGAATGTGGTCGTGATGGCCATGTGTTTCAAGTACTGAACGAACACCGAGTGCTTGACACAGTTCTAAAAGTCGTTCGTGTTCATTTGCTGCATCAATTAACACTGCTTCGCCTGTGTGTTTGCAGCGGACAACGAACACATTGTTTGCATATGGCCCGACAACAACACGGTGCACTTCCAACCGATGGTCGAAATAGTGAAGAGTTCCGAGCGGGCTTGCCATGTCTTTAGCCTGACACAACCTCGAACCCTAAAGACAGGGCAACGGGAATTTGAGCTGCATCAAAGGTGATGAAGCGAATAGGGGCGGGAAGGCGAGACGCGGCGGCAAGGTGCAATGCGGCCGAAATACCAACTGGTTGTGACTGGCACAGGGTGGTTGCTTCGTCGAGCAATGACTGATCAATAGGGACGACATGCAAGAAATCCCACGTGTGGCGAATCATGTCTTCAAGGTGACGCGACAACACCACTTCATCAGTCAGACGAGATGCAGCCACGATTGATTCACTCAGTGCAATGGCGCACGCCACCCATGTGGTGTCGTTTTCCAACATGTCGCGAACAACATCGCGTTGGGCGCCTTCAATATGCAATGCAAGAAGTGCACTTGCATCAAGAACAACTGTCATGTGCGCACCTGCGACAGTGCCTTGTCTATACGCGCACCGGAATACAGAACTAACGGATCACTTGGCACCCAATCGCCGGTGCGACGCGGTGCCATTACGACACCGCGGGCTACGAGATCAGCAATGGTGATGCCGGAATAATCAGATCCCATGTTTGACAGTTGGGCCACGGGGGCGCCATCAACCGTGATGACCACCCGTTCGCCCATTTGGGCCCTGCGGACATACGTGGCAAGGGCAGATCTGAATTCACGCATTCCTATATGGGCCATGGGTACAGGGTAGCGGGATATGTGTACACCTGCGTACACACTCCGATTGGCGGGAGGGTCCGAGGTCAGTGCAAACTGTGGTCTATGAATTTTGCATTTAGTGAAGAACAAGAAGAACTCCGCAAGATGGTGCGCTCGTTCCTTGAGGCCAAGTCCTCAGAGACCGCAGTGCGCGAGCAGATGGAGACAGAGACCGGCTACGACACAGCAGTGTGGGCCCAA
>CAIZMV010000294.1 GCA_903934195.1 uncultured Acidimicrobiaceae bacterium
CTTATTAATTCCCATTGCGCCGACCCCTCATTTAGCGCAAGGCTAGGAAACTATGGCTCGTAGCTGGACACCTTCTTCATGGCAATCATGTGTTGCCGAACAACAGCCGCAATGGCCTGATGCTGCTGCGCGCGATAGCGCTCTTGCACAAATTTCTGCCTTCCCTCCTTTGGTGTTTGCTGGCGAAGCGCGTTCATTGCAGGCGTCACTTGCCCAAGTTGCTGCCGGAAATGCATTCCTCTTGCAAGCTGGCGACTGTGCTGAAAGTTTTGATGAGTTCTCCGCGAACAACATTCGTGAAAAACTGCGCGTCATCTTGCAGATGGCAGTGGTACTCACCTACTCAATGGGGGTTCCTGTAGTCAAAGTTGGCCGCATGGCCGGACAGTTCGCAAAACCACGTTCGTCACCATTTGAAAAAATCGGTGATCTTGAATTGCCATCATTCCGCGGACACATTGTCAACGACGTGCATCCAAATGCCGAAGCTCGTATCCCTGATCCACAACGCATGGTGCAGGCCTACCACCAGTCAGCGAGCACACTGAACCTTCTTCGCGCTTTCACTAAGGGTGGATTTGCTGATCTCAATCGAGTGAATGCGTGGACCCAAGAATTCGTTGCTTCTAGCCCAGAAGGTCAACGCTACGTTGCACTATCTGCAGAGATTGAACGTGCACTTGACTTCATGCGTGCGTGCGGCATTGATACAGAGAACTATTCATCACTGCACGAAGTTGATGTCTACACAAGCCACGAAGCACTGTTGCTCGGCTACGAAGAAGCACTGACTCGCCAAGATTCACTCACTGGCCAGTGGTACGACTGTTCAGCACACATGTTGTGGATTGGCGAACGTACTCGCCAACTTGATGGCGCACATGTTGAATTCCTTCGTGGTGTTGGCAACCCCATCGGTTGCAAAGTTGGCCCCACCACTTCTCCTGAATTCGTTCTTGAATTGTGCGAAGCACTGAACCCAGCTCAAGTACCTGGTCGCCTCACACTCATCAGCCGAATGGGCGCAGACAAAGTAGAAGATTCATTGCGTCCATTGCTTCATGCAGTGCGTGATGCCGGGCATCCTGTTGTGTGGGCATGCGACCCAATGCATGGCAACACTTTTACTGCGCCAAATGGCCGCAAGACTCGTCACTTCGAATCAATCGTTGACGAGATTTCAGGTTTTGTTCGTGCTCACAAAGCCGAAGGCACATGGCCAGGTGGAATTCATATCGAACTCACTGGTGACGACGTCACTGAGTGCACCGGCGGCACAGATGACCTCACTTCTGATGACCTTGATGATCGGTACGAGACAATTTGTGACCCTCGTTTGAACGCTCGCCAATCACTTGATCTTGCATTCCGAGTAGCCGAACTTATTCGCGACGCAGTCTGACATGTCGGTTCTAGATCCGGCCTTTGGCCTTGCTGACGCATGGCCCGTTACCGAATCATCCATTGCAGTTATTCACGCAGGCGGAACTGAATTTCACGGCGACGAACTTCGACGCCAACGTATTGCATCTGTCAGCAAGCCTCTTGCTGCATGGGCCACTCTCATTGCTATCGAAGAAGGAAGCATCTCGCTGACTGACTTTGTAGGACAAACCGGCTGCACAGTAGAGCACCTACTTGCTCATGCAGGTGGCTACGGCTTCGACGGAGTGAAGCCACTCAATCGCCCTGGTACCAAG
>CAIZMV010000295.1 GCA_903934195.1 uncultured Acidimicrobiaceae bacterium
ACGAAATCCGGGCGTGCGTGCGTGGACTGAACTCAATGCTGATGAGAAGCGGCTCTTTGTTCGATTCCAAGCTGCCTACGCAGCGATGCTTACTCATACTGACCAGCAAATCGGACGGGTTATTGACACTCTCGAGACAATCGGTCAACTCACGAACACAATCTTCATTGTTATGAGCGACAACGGTGCGTCACAAGAAGGAAGTCACTTCGGCACGATGCACCAAGGTCGGTACTTTGAAAGAGCACCAATCACTATTGAGCAATCGATTGACAAAATCGATGAGATCGGTGAAACACAATGGTTTAACAACTATCCGCTTGGTTGGGCCATGGCCGGCAATACTCCGTGCAAGTTTTACAAACAGAACACGCATGGTGGTGGCGTACGAGATCCTCTCGTCATGCATTGGCCAGCCGGTTTCGATACGTCAGAAGCCGGAACATTGCGTCACCAGTTTCATCATGTGAGCGACCTTTCGCCAACAATGTTGGAAGTCCTTGGAGTTGGTTTGCCAAAGACTATGAACGGTGTTGACCAGATGCCGTTGCATGGAACACCAATGGCATACACGTTTGCTGGGGCTTCGGCTCCAACAAAGAAGAAGGTGCAGCATTTCGAAATGCTTGGGCATCGCGGCATTGTTGCTGATGGTTGGAAGGCTGTGACTTTGCATCTTCCACGCACGACGATGGATCAAGATGTGTGGGAGTTATACGACCTCAATAACGACTTCTCTGAGACCAATGATCTTGCAGCAGCACACCCCGACAAGCTTCGAGAGCTTGAAGCACTGTGGTGGGAAGAAGCGGCAAAGTACAAAGTTCTGCCTGTAGACGATGGAAGCGGTTCGCGTTTGCGTCGTCCTGTGCGAAAGAAATTCGTCTTGTGGCCAGGTCTTGAGCGGGTGCCGTCTGATGCGTCTCCCCGCCTCACAAACACCAGTCATACAATCGCGGCTCACATCACAGTGCCTGTAAATGGTTGTGAAGGCGTGTTGATGTCGGAAGGTGACCGTTGGGGTGGATACGTCATGTTTGTTCAAGATGGAAAACCGTGTTTTCACTACCACTTCCCTCTAGAGCGACATGAAGTTCGTGGCACACAAAATCTGACTCCGGGAGATCACGTAATCACGTGGGAACTGACAAAGGTTGATCGCGCTTCTGGCCACGGAACATTGTCTGTTGATGGTGTTGAAGTTGCATCAGTAGATATACCCCGCATTATTCGTGGGTGGATGCCATTTAACGGTCTCCATGTCGGTCGCAATAACGGTGCACCCGTCGGCACTACATATGAGGCACCATTCCCCTTCACAGGCACGTTGCACCGAATTGAAGTGGAACTACTTGACAAGATTGCGGGACCAGACCCCGACATCGAAAACCGCTCGGAGATGGGCAAGCAATAAGAGTTACGGCGCGAGGCGTTCCACGCGCCACACAACGCCATTGCGTGTGTAACGGAAACGATCATGCAAACGACTTGGTCTGCCTTGCCAAAATTCGATC
>CAIZMV010000296.1 GCA_903934195.1 uncultured Acidimicrobiaceae bacterium
AGTGAGCCACCGCCAGAGTTGCCGAGCAAGATGACCGACTCTGCACCACGACGCTTCATTTCATCATGAGCAACCTTGACATCGATGATGCAGTTCTCATGCAAACAATCTGTGTCGTTATTGAGGTAACGAGTAGAAAAACCAAACACTGCGTAACCAGCTGCTGCCAACAACGGGCACGCATAGTGCACACTGAAATCACCACGGGGATGCGACAAGATCACGGCAGTTTTCCATTTGCCGTTTGGTGGCGTCCATAACAACCCACGTACCAATGCCCCGTCTGGTGTCACCAAGCGAATTGATTCACGCGGAATGTCAACTGCCGGAGCATCTTGTGGCAATGGCCAATAGTTCAAACCAAACGGACGTTGTCCTCCGAGATGTGCATCGAGATGATTCATAAGTGAGACATTAGACGGGAAATCAGACGTACGATTCACGAATGGCCCTGGTGAATGCGACAGACATCGAGTCATTCAAGACAGATGGTTTTGTCGTCCTGCACGATGTTCTCTCAGCACACACTTTGGAGACCCTGCAACAGGGAGTTGAGAAAAACCTTTCCTCCCCTAGTCATTGGGCAAACGACTACACACCTGAGAATTCATCGGGGCGATTCTTTGATGACTATGTCAGTTGGCAACGAATTATGGAATTCAAAGAAGCTGCGCTTCGCCACGAGTTACCACGTATTGCTGGTGAACTCATGAGCACTTCATCGCCGCGCTTTTTTCATGAACATGTTCTCGTGAAGGAACCGGGGACAGCAACCCCAACACCGTGGCATCATGACGACCCGTATTACGGAGTTGAAGGAATGAATAACGTCAGTTTGTGGGTGCCACTTGATTCTGTTCCGACACCCATCGCTCTACGTTTTATCCGCGGTAGCCATTTGGTACCGCGCCGATTCATACCTAATCGGTTTGTCGATGATTCGCCATATACAAGTGCGGCACCAGGGTTTGAACTATTCCCCTCTGCCGAACAGTTGGAAGAATTGGGCGACACTGTTGTGTGCCCAGCAGAACCAGGAGACGTAGTTGCGTTTCACTTTCGAACATTGCACAGTGCACCAGGCACAACCAACCATGCATCACGTCGCCGCGTCATTAGTTTTCGTTACGTCGGTGATGATGTGCGCTGGGCAAGTCGACCATGGAAAACATCCCCACCATTCGAACCACAGGGTTTGAACGATGGGGATGGACTCGATGAAACTCGTTTTCCGATAATCGCGCTGTAACGCGCGTTGTACTTATTCTTTCGGACGTGCAACCAATGTTGCTGTGAGATCCTTAGTTACACCGTTACGTTCAACCTTGATTTTGATCACATCACCAGGTGCGGAGTCGCGAACAATCGCAATAAGCGCGCCTTGACCTGAAATTGCTTTTCCATTGATTTGCAACACAATGTCATTTACCTTTAGGCCGGCTTTGTCTGCTGGAGAATCTGCTTGTACTTCACCAATCACTGCACCAGCGCCACCATCTTGGCGATCCGTGAGTGAAATACCAAGGTAGCCCTGCTCACGAACTGTGCCGCCAGCGTCAGCGCGCAATTGCGCAGCAACACGTTGTACTTCTGCCACTCCAATTGCAAAACCAATATTGTTGGCCGCCCTACTGCTATCGCCGTTTGCCACTGCAGTGTTAATGCCAATCACTTGACCGTTCAAGTTGATGAGTGGTCCGCCAGAATTACCTGAAGAGATTGCAGCATCAGTTTGAATGAGGCCATCTAGTGCACCATTGCTATCAGTAAGAGTTCTATTCAGAGCTGAAACAATTCCTGAAGTGACGCTGGGGCCACCGTCCAGTGCAAGCGCATAACCCACAGCAACAACAGGGTCGCCCACGGCGATGCTTTCCGGATCAGCGAATGTTGCAGCAGTTAACCCAGAAGCGTTGACCAATTTGATTAGTGCTAAATCGTTACCTGCGTCGCCTGCAATAACCTTTGCAGTGATGGGTGCAGTTGTTCCGTTCAAACGAACACGAACACTTGTAGCGCCTTCAACAACGTGATTGTTAGTCAGGATCTCACCATCACTTGACACGATGATGCCAGTACCAACAGACTCGCCTGAGCCCGAGAGACTGTCAATGGTGACGATGCTTGGCGCAATTGTTGCTGCGGCACGAGCGATGTCGGTCTTGCCAATATTTTCCGGCTTGATAGGCGCTGCCGTTACTAGCGGTCCTCCATTTGACGAACCGTTCGACGTACTCGCTCCGATGAGTCCACCGATGACGCCGCCACCGAGCGACATTGCCAGTACCAGCAGAAGTGCAACAACTCGATTGCCGCGGGGACGTGCGGCGGGAGCTGTGGGAGGTGTATTGGCCCAATGGGAATCAAAACTCATGCCTTAAGTATCTACCCAAATCGGTTGAGAACCTGCAGCAGATATCGCAAGAATTTCGTAAGAATGCAAAAGGCACGACCCAGTGGGTCGTGCCTTTTGAAAGACAATGAATTGTCCGGGAAACTTATCCCTGGATTTTGATCTCGATATCAACGCCAGCTGGCAATTCGATGCGCTGAAGCGAATCGATTGTCTTGCTGTTTGGCTCGACAATGTCGATAAGACGCTTGTGGATACGCATTTCGAAGTGCTCGCGAGAGTCCTTGTCAATGTGGGGTCCACGGATGACGGTGAAACGATGCTTGTCTGTTGGCAATGGAATTGGCCCACGGATCTTTGCATTTGTGCGGAGCACTGTTTCAACAATCATTCGAGTCGACTTGTCAATGATGTCGTGATCGAATGCCTTGAGGCGGATACGGATGCTGTTGCTTGCCATCTTGATCTACTTCAAAATCTTTGTGACTTGGCCAGCACCGACAGTACGGCCACCTTCACGAATAGCGAAACGAAGACCTTCGTCCATAGCAATTGGCTTACCCAACTCAACAGTCATATTGACATTGTCACCAGGCATCACCATTTCAGTACCAGC
>CAIZMV010000297.1 GCA_903934195.1 uncultured Acidimicrobiaceae bacterium
ATACGAGCAGCCGCTTCAGTCGGAAGACCAAGAGCTTCGTCGTAACCATTCGTATGCAAACTTTGCGTACCACCCATAACAGCGGCCATTGATTGCAGAGCAACACGCACCACGTTGTTCAGTGGCTGCTGTGCAGTCAAGGTGCTGCCACCAGTTTGTGTGTGGAACCGAAGAAGCTTGCTTGATTCTTTCTTTGCACCGAAACGTTCAGTCATGATCTTGTGCCACATACGACGGCTAGCGCGGAACTTGGCTACTTCTTCGAAGAAGTTGTTGTGACCATTCCAGAAGAACGACAAACGTGGTGCGAAATCATCGACATCAAGTCCTGCATCAACTGCAGCCTGAACATATGCAATGGCATTAGCCAAAGTAAATGCGATTTCTTGTACAGCAGAACTTCCTGCTTCACGAATGTGATAGCCAGAAATTGAAATGGTGTTCCATTTCGGAATGTTCTGGGCGCAGTAGGCGAAAATATCAGTGATGATGCGCATTGAAGGGCGCGGTGGGTACACATATGTACCGCGTGCAATGTATTCCTTCAGCAAGTCGTTCTGAATTGTGCCGCTAATAGCCGACGACGGAACGCCTTGCTCTTCTGCAACCAATTCGTACATCAACAACAGAACTGCTGCAGTTGAGTTAATGGTCATTGATGTTGACACTTTGTCGAGTGGCAAATCTTTCAACAACATGCGCATGTCTTCGAGCGTGTCGATGGCAACGCCTACTTTGCCAATCTCGCCTTCGCTTCGGGCGTGGTCAGAGTCGTAACCCATTTGAGTTGGCAAGTCGAAGGCACATGAAAGTCCGGTTTGGCCGGCTTCAAGGAGAAACTTGAATCGCTGGTTCGTTGATTCAGCAGAACCGAACCCGGCGTACTGACGCATGGTCCACAATTTGCCCCGGTACATCGTCGGGTACACGCCACGTGTGTATGGCGCCGTTCCTGGAAGACCCAGTTGCGTTGCAGGGTCCCAACCGGCGAGGTCATCGGCCGAATAGAGGGGGGCAATGTCGATGCCAGAGTCAGTGCGCTTTATTTCGTCAGCCATGGGGGTCAATCGTACGAGCCACCACCGCTGGCGACATATTCCTAGAAATTCCTAGGAGGCAGCCACCAGGCTGATTTCAATCAACCATTCAGAGCGAGCAAGGGCAGGAACAGTCACCAGGGTGCTTGCAGCCCTGTGATCTGCCATCACTTCATCGCGAACGGCCATTACAGACGCCAGATCAGCTGTCAGCGTGTCTCTGGCCACCACATATGTGGTGATGCTGACAATGTTGGTAACGCCCATCTGAGAGGCGCGCAGAATCTCTAGCAAGTTGGCCCACACCACCCGTGTTTGCCCCTCTAGGGATGGCGGAACAGTGCCATCGGGCATGGTGGGCACAACCCCTGATGTAAACACCATTGACTGAGCCCCATCGACTTTTACGGCATGTGCGTATTTGGCAGCCGGAGCCCCCATATGTTCTGGCTGTATCTGGCTTATTCCCATGGTCACCATTGTGGCGTATTGTGAGGCCATGACCATCACACCAGATGCACCCGTAGAAACCCGCATGATCGACGGAATTCCGTTGACTCCAAAGCAAGTCACCATTCTTGGCCAAGAAGCACTCGCTCCTGCCGCCAACGTTGCCGAAGAACGTCTTCGTCGCAAGCAAAAACTTGCGGGCGCATTGCGCATCTTTGGTCGCCTCGGATTCGGTGAAGGCGTCGCCGGACACATCACAGTTCGCGACCCTGAGTTCCCTGATCATTTCTGGGTAAACCCACTCGGTTTGTCGTTTCGCCACATGCGCGTGTCAGACCTCATCTTGGTGAACCATCATGGTGAAGTTGTGTACGGCAAGTACGCCGTGAACCGTGCAGCATATGTTTTGCATGCAGCAGTTCATACCGCTCGTCCTGACGTCATTGCAGCAGCACACGCGCACTCTGTGTACGGAAAAGCATTTAGTTCGCTTGGTATTCAACTTGATGCATTAACTCAAGACTCATGTGCGTTCTACGAAAACAATGTCGTCATTTCAGAACATGGTGGCGCAGTGGTATTCGAAGAATCAGCTGGACGCGACTTTGCTGAAGCCTTCGGAAACAATCGTGCAGCAATTCACCAAAACCATGGCCACTTCACAGTGGGTGCAAGTGTTGACGAAGCAGTGTTCTGGTTTGTTTGCTTCGAGCGTTGTGCGCAAGCACAACTTGCAGCTATGGCAGCAGGTACGCCAAAGCACATCCCACATGATTCAGCTGTGTACACACGCGAACAGGCCGGCAATGCCATGACAGGTTGGGCACACTTCCAGCCGCTCTGGCAAGAAATTTGCCGCACAGATCCTGAACTTTTCGATTAACTAGCGACAGTCTTTCGTGACCTCACATGAGGGGTTGCGCGCTGATCGTATTTTCAACGCCGCGCCTCCTGAACTTTTCTTCATACTGTCTGCGATTGCTCAGTACACGGGCGCAATCATCGCAGTTAACTTGTTTGACGAGGTCTCACCGGCAACCGTTGCATGGCTACGCGTTCTTAGCGCATCACTAATTCTGCTTGCGTTTTCGTTTCGGCAATCACACGCACGATGGACTCGTCGCGAACTGTATTGGGTGGCCGCGTTTGGTGCATCAACTGCATTAATGAACCAGTTCTTCTACTTAGCAATTGATCGTCTTCCCCTTGGCAAAGGCGTGACCATTGAATTCATCGGACCAATAACCGTTGCGGCACTTCGTACCCGATCAGTGCGCAATACAGTTGCACTGTTGTTTGCTGCAGTCGGAGTTGTCGTATTGGGTGGCGTAGAACTAGGTAACGAACCCTTAGGACTCGTTTTTATCTTGCTTGCTTCTGTCATGTGGGCGGGTTACATCGTGATGGGTTCACGCGTTGCACTTGCAGACAGAGGGGTGTCGGGTCTCGCACTCGGTCTGCTTTTCGGAGGCATCGTCATCACGCCGTTTGCTGCAGGTGATGCGAACGCGGCTTTCTCAAGCGGGAAAATACTTATCGGATGCATTCTTGTTGGATTACTTTCAAACGCAATTGGTTACGGCATTGATCAATCAACTCTTCGTCGAATTCCCATCCGACGTTTCTCTGTCATGTTGGCGTTGCTTCCCGTGTGTGCAGCTATCTTCGGATTCGCATTTCTCAATCAATCCCCAAGCATTCTTGACCTACTGGGAATGGCTTTAGTTTTGATAGGCGTTGCAGTACAAGAGCGAGACGAGACAGACCGCCACCATGAAGTGGTTGAGACCACCTAGCGTGGTATCTCATGGCAACCCCGACAAGACCCCTACGCCGCGTCGGCTTTTTGCTTGCATTCATATCGCTAGTTACTACGATTCTTGCTTCCGCACCGAACACAGCAGTTAACGCTGAGCCACTGCCTCCTGTTGGCGTCATCATTCGCGGTCATGGCAATGGCCATGGTCGCGGCCTTAGTCAACATGGTTCACTTGGATGGGCTACGAAACTCGGCGCATCGTGGCAAGACATTCTGAATTTCTATTACGGCGGAAGCGGTCGCACCCTTGCAACCCTCACAGAAGCTGACGCAGTTGCATTGCCAGGCGGGGTGATG
>CAIZMV010000298.1 GCA_903934195.1 uncultured Acidimicrobiaceae bacterium
AACAACAGCAACACGAACATTGTGTGAGCCGCCTGCGCCATAAAAATCACCAGGGCTTACTAACGCTCCACCTTCACGGGCCAGTTTCTCTGTAAAGCTCCACGCGTCTCCCGCGTTGAACCACAGGTAAAAACCACCATCAGGTATCGCAATGTCGATACCAGACCACTTCGACAATGTGGACGCCATGAATTCAAGACGCGAGCGATAACGATCACGCTGCACACGGACATGTTCATCGTCGTCTAATGCTGCAACACCTGCTGCTTGCGCAGGCCCTGGCACCATAAACCCTGCGTGCTTGCGCACTTCTTGCAGATACTCAACAATTTCAGCATCGCCTGCATAAAAACCAACGCGCAATCCGGCAAGGTTTGATCGCTTTGAAAGCGAGTGCACTGCAATGACGCCCTCAAGTCCGTGTTGCAAAATCGATTGGGCTGATGTTGACCAGGTGAATTCGGTGTAGCACTCATCAGAGAACACCGGAATGTCGTGCGTGCGACCCCACACAGCGGCTGCTTTCAAGTCGTCAAGCGCTCCGGTTGGGTTGCTCGGGCTATTCACCCACAACATCAATGCCCGTTGCCTGTCGTCGCCAGAAATCGACCCAAGATCCATTCGGCCTGCAGCGTCGACTCCGACTGGAACCGCGCGAAGCCCAGCAAGCACTGCACCCATTTCATAGGTGGGGTACGCAACGGCCGGATACAGCACTGTGTCGCGCCCAGGGCGACGCAATTTCATGTACTGAGGCGTTGTGGCTACGAATTCTTTTGTGCCGATACAGGCGCTGATGCGCGAGATAGGAACATCAATTTCAAATCTGCGACCCATCCATCGTGCAATGGAACGACGCAGTGCTTCAGATCCGATTGATGCCGGGTATCCACGTTCAGCATTTGACTGCGACAAGGCCTCAATGACGGCTGGTGGCGGCGGATCACATGGCGTACCAATTGACAAGTCCACTATTCCGCCGTCATGTGCTGCAGCGAGCTTCTGATACGCGTCGAGGCGGTCGTACGGATATGGGGGTGGCACAAAGCCAACGGTGTCGCGATCAGTCATGGTGTCCTAGTTTCGCTGATTTGTGAGGGGAACAACGAACTCACGCAGGCGACCCTCTGAAGCACTCGACAGACGGGCACGAATACGCATTCCATCGTCTTCTAGTTCCGACATGACCACTTCACCTTCACGATGAATCGACGCAAGAATGTCGCCACGGTCATAAGGCACCAGCAACTCAGTGACCTGTGTAATTGCCCGCATGCGGTCTGCCAGTCGACGCATCATGACTTCTAAACCTTCATTGCGCAATGCCGACACAGCAACTGCGCCCTGATGATCTTCCACTAACGACGCTCCCCAATCATCAATCAAGTCAGCCTTATTGAAGACAATGAATTCAGGAACTTGGTCTGCACCAATCTCAGCCAGCACTTCGCGAACAGCAGTGATTTGCTGCTCTGGGTGCACAGCATTTGCATCAACAACGTGTACCAACATGTCAGCCTCTGCTGCGATTTCTAACGTGCTCTTGAACGACTCAATGAGTCCGTGTGGTAATTGACGAATAAACCCAACAGTGTCTGTGAGAAGCACTGGCTCTCCGCCTGGCAACGACAAACGACGCGTGGTTGGGTCAAGAGTCGCAAACAAACGGTCTTCAACCAATACGCCAGCGCGGGTGAGTGAATTCAACAGTGTTGATTTGCCAGCGTTTGTGTAGCCAACGATGACCACTGATGCAAGACCACTACGGCCTCTGCTCTTTCGTTGTGTTTGTCGTGTGTGACGCAGCGCAACCAAATCTTGTTCCAGTTTTGTGATTCGACGCATGATGCGTCGACGATCAACTTCGAGTCGTGTTTCACCAGGACCGCGAGTACCAATTCCACCACCCTGTTGCGACAAGCCCGCCTTTGCACCGCGACGCAAACGCGGCAACCGGTAGCGCAGCATGGCCAGTTCAACCTGGGCTTTACCTTCAAGCGTGTGTGCGTTCTGAGCAAAAATGTCAAGAATTACCGCAGTGCGGTCAAGCGCAGTTCGGCCGAGGGCCTTTTCCAAGTTGTACTGCTGGCCCGGCGATAACTCATTGTCAAAAACCACGGTGTCAACATCAAGTGCCAAACACACTTCCTTTAGCTCATCGACTTTTCCTTTGCCAATGTAAAAGGTTGAATCAGGAGAATCACGACGTTGAGTAATTCGTGCCGCTTCATCTGCACCTGCTGTATCAATCAGCAATGACAGTTCGTCAAGACCCTCTTCGGTCTCGTCATCTGTTTGCCCGCCCATGGTGACACCGACCAACACAATGCGTTCGCGAAATGTGCGCTCGATAAGAGTCGCACCGAGCGCCTCCTGGTACGGATTACTCATGCATGAACCGACACGCTGGCAATGAACACGGCGGGCCCAATCAACGTGGCGCGACGATCATCAGAGATTCGCACTCGAGCGTCTCCGCCATCCATGTGCACAATCACATGCTCCACTGACTGTGGAACTAATCCCCATGCCAATGCTGCATCTGCTGCTGCACACGCACCAGTTCCACACGCACGCGTTATGCCGGCACCGCGTTCATGAACTCGCATGGTGATTGCGTTTGATTCCGGGCCTGGTTCAATGATTTCTAAGTTGATGTGTGGCACCAATGAACCAAGGTTCGCTAGGTCAACTTCACCCACTTCTTCAACGCCAACTACCGAATGTGGATTTCCGAGCGATACATGGCGCACCGGACGCATTGGGTCACATTGCAACGTTGCCCAGTTGTGTGGCTCATCAAGATCTTCGACATAACCCATGTCAACACTGATGTGAATGGTGTCGTCATCCCACTCACTTGTCACTACCGCTTCGCGAGGGCCAGCATCAGTTGAGACGTCATACACAGTTCCGGCAACACCCTTCAATGTGAAGTGGGCAGCTTGCACCAAACAACGAATGCCGTTGCCGCTCATTTCGGCGATACTTCCATCTGCGTTGTATAAACGCATTCCAAGTTTTGTGTTGTCGACAATTGTCAGCAACAACAAGCCATCTGCCCCAACGCCAGTCGAGCGCTCACACCACTGCTGAGCTAGCTGAGGCCAATTCGACTGATCGCCCTGTGCCATGTCGTACACAAGAAAGTCATTGCCGAGGCCATGGTGTTTGGAAAGCGAAACGTGCATTGGCACAGAC
>CAIZMV010000299.1 GCA_903934195.1 uncultured Acidimicrobiaceae bacterium
CTGGGTTGCCAAAGACAGTTCGCTTGACTGCAGAAGAAGTGCGATTCGCAATTGATGAACCAGTTGCTGCAATGGTGCTATCTGTGAAGCGTTGTCTTGCTAAAGCCCCACCTGAATTGGCTCAAGATTTCCTTGCGCGTGGCATGTATTTGGTCGGTGGTGGCGGAATGCTGCGTGGGCTTGCAGCTCGCATCGAACGTGAAACTGAAGTGCCAGTCAAGATGTCTCCACAGCCGCTTGAGGCAGTGGTGCTGGGCGCAGGGCACTGTATTGAGAACTACCAGGCCCTTCGAGGCATGTTCATGGGGACTCGACGCTAGAACTTACTCATTAGGTCGCACGCGAATGAGGCCTTCTTGAACAACAGTGACGGCCAAGTGGCCGTCTTGCGTGAAGATTGAGCCACCAGCGAGACCACGTGAGTTAGATGTAGAAATCGCATGCTGGTCGTACAGGTGCCATTGGTCAGCACGGAATGGGCGATGAAACCACATTGCATGGTCAAGGCTGGCCATTTGAATTCCACCCTCGTTCCAACCGAGACCATGAGGAAGAAGGGCAGTGTCAAGAAGTGTCATGTCGCTTGCATAGGTTGCGATGCAAGCATTCAGAACTGGGTCATCAGGCAAGGTGCCGTCGGCACGCAACCACACGCGTTGGCCAGATGATTCAATGCCGGAGCGATTGATTGGTTCGCCATCGGGATAACGCAGGTCAATGGGGCGCGGATGGTCGTACCAGTCGCCAATTTCTTCCTTGTGCGGTTCCATTCGAGTCTTGAAGTCGGGAAGAGTTTCAGGATCAGGAAGACCAAGAGGAGCAGGAATCTGCCAATCGAGGCCTGGTTCAAATGCGTGGAAACTTGCCTGCAAGTTAAAGATGACTTCACCGTGCTGAATAGCGACGACGCGTCGAGTGGTGAAGCTTCTTCCGTCACGTAGACGATCTACCTGATACAGAATTGGTGCAGCTGGGTCGCCCGGACGCAAGAAGTAGGCGTGGAGCGAATGAACATGTCGTGCGTTTTCATCGACCGTGCGCGACGCTGCAACTAGCGATTGACCAGCAACTTGACCACCGAACACGCGCACACGATTTTCAATAGGGGAGACTCCGCGAAAGAGGTTGACTTCAATTGATTCCAGATCGAGCAATGTGACGAGTTCATCAAGTGGTGTAGCCATCACCCCATAGTAGGGTCGAATCGTGTCAATTTCGCCGCTCAATTCAGAACTTCGCCGTCATGCGTTAACTGCTCGTGGGTTTATGCCTGAAGACGAGGGTGATGCCTTGTATTCGGCAGCAGTTCTTGCCGCACAAGCAGTTCCACATGCGCCTTTTGTAGAAGTCGGTTCCTACTGCGGGCGTTCAACGGTGTGGTTGGGCGGTGCTGCACGAGAATCCAATACGACTCTGTTTGCAATTGACCATCATTTTGGCAGTGAAGAGAATCAACCGGGTTGGGAGTGGCATGACACTTCATTGGTTGATCCACGCACTGGACGTATGGATACATTGCCGTTTTTTCGCTCCACAATTCTTGATGCAGGGCTTGCAGATTCGGTAGTCACCATGGTTGGTGATTCGCCAACCATTGCGCGCCATTGGACAACACCTCTTGCTTTTTTGTTTATAGATGGTGGGCACGGTGTTGAGCCAGCAACATTGGATTACCAATTGTGGACTCCGCGCGTTGCACTAGGTGGAACGCTTGCAATTCACGATGTGTTCCCGAACCCTGCTGATGGTGGTAGGCCGCCATACGAAAACATTTATCTTCCTGCACTCGAAAGCGGATTGTTTGAAGATGTCAGCGCAACAGGTTCGTTGCGCGTATTGCGTCGAATCTAAAGGGCGCGAGCTTTTAGGTGTGCGTTGCGACGCGCCATTGGCTGCGTGAAGAGCGTTGAAGCAGGTGACCCGCCGCTAATTGCATCAGCAGCAAGGATGATTGCAGCAGCGGTGTAGGCACTGTATTCATCGGCAGGAAAACGGACAATCATCTTGTCTGGTTCAGCTGGATACACAATGCCGGTCCAGTACGCGCCATCTTCGCGACGATGCGGCATGGTCCACAAAACCAACTC
>CAIZMV010000300.1 GCA_903934195.1 uncultured Acidimicrobiaceae bacterium
ACAACTTGGTGCATCACTGGAACGTTTGGTTCTACTGCAAACAGTTCGTCTGCAACATCAACGTTGCCAGCTGCTTTGCCTGATGAATTCTTAACTGCGATTGATGCCATCGGAATTACTTCGCCTTCACTGCGTTACGCACGATGACAACGCCACCGTTCGGGCCAGGAATAGAACCCTTAATCAAAATGAGGCCGCGCTCTGGATCGCTTTGCACTACTTCAAGATTGAGAGTGGTGACTTGCTCGTGACCCATGTGGCCAGCCATTCGGAGACCTTTGAATACACGACCTGGGAATGAGCATGAACCGATGGAACCAGGAGCACGATGGTGCTTATGGTTACCGTGGCTTGCACCCTGGCCGCTGAAGTTGTGACGCTTCATACCACCAGCAAAACCTTTACCTCGGCTGACCGCTGTGACGTCGACTATTTCGCCCGGTGCAAGAAGATCAGCTGCGATCTCTTGTCCGACAACGAAGCCATCGACAGAGTCGAGGCGTAGTTCGACGAGGCGGCGGCCCGCTTCGACGTTTGCTGACGCAAAGTGTCCTTGCTCAGGCTTGCTGAGCTTGGTGGCACTCTTGTGTCCGTATGTAACTTGTAACGCGGTGTATCCGTCGCGGTCATTTGTTTTGACCTGGACAACACGTACTGGCTCTACGCGCAGCACTGTGACTGGGATGACTCGTTGGTCATCTCCCCACACTTGTGTCATGCCGACTTTTTCGCCGACGATCGCTTTTTGTGCCATGGCGGCAACCCTTTTTCTCGTTTGGTTATTCACGCAAATGCTCCGAGAACATTTCTGTTAACGGAGCACGTGTCTGGGTGTTGCCGTGTGGTTCCACTCTGCTTTGCAGCGTTGTGGCCTTCACGGACGTCGATTATTTTTTGGTGTCTTCGACGGTCGATCTAGCTTTTCGGGTTAATACCCGAATCGCACGGACTAGGAACGCTATCGGCGGAAACCGATGTCCCCACCAGAGAAGCGAAGTCTTCGGGGCTACTTAGTGCGTTTGTGAAATAGCCATCTTGTGGCCAATTTGTTCAAGAAACTTAGTATCGCCGGCGACGGCGCAGGACAGGAGGCAAAAAAAGCCCGAGCCCCATTGCCAATAGCACTGGCACAGCAATGAGGACCGCAACGACACCTGGCCCCGTTGAAGGGTCAATTACCTGCATCGGTGCAAAAAACGATATCGGCGCCCCATCGCGCCCTGTGGCAAGCACAGCGAACGAATGAACCCCCGAAGGGGCAGATGCAGGAATTTCGTACGACCCCGTCACCAGTCCAGCGGACTGAATTGCTGTCTTTCCCAGGAGTACTGGTTCTGAGTACATCCGAACTTCAAGCATTGTTCCTGGTTTCAACCCTTCGAATTCAGCGCCGACGGATTCACCTGCCGCGGCAGCCATTGACCCTCCACTACTTAGGGGCGAGACGGAACCGTCACGTTTTTGGATCAGCAACCGAACTGTGAAATTTTTGCTGGCGATTTCTATCTGATTGTTTCGCCGTGAAATTTGCACCGTCTCCGGCTTACCGCTCACGAGCAACACTGCGGAACCTGGTTCAATTCTCGGCACCACAATTTTCGACAACGCCGTCACCGTGGTCGAGGTCGTGGGCGACGTGGTGGTTGTCGTGCTTGTCGTTGTGGTGAAGGCGGGACTTGCTTTCACACTGGTTGCAGTTTTTAGTGTGGTGGTAGTTGTTGTACCTGTAGTTACTGGAACACTGGTGTTTTGCACAACTGGTATTTGTGATTGCGAAATTGGTGTTGTCGTTTCGGACAATTGTGTTCGCACGGTACTTGTAGTCACACTCACTGCAGTTGTCGCAGGTGCCACAGTTGTCGCAGGTGCCACAGTCGTCGCAGGTGCCACAGTCGTCGCAGGTGCCACAGTCGTCGCAGGTGCCACAGTCGTCGCAACAGGAGATGCAATCGTAATTGTTGAAGTTGTATGTGTTGTGCTTGGTCCAGTTGCAAGAACTGCATCAGTCACACTGTTTGCATTCACGTTCAGAGCAAAAGTTCCGTCTGATGTACAAGAGACATCGACCCGAAGAATTGTGCCTGTAGTTGTTGCTGGTGTAACGACACATCCGGTCGCAGTACCAGTATGAGAGAAATCACTACTTGCCAACCCTGTGATTGCTTCGGAGAATGTGTAGGTATAGCTGAAGTTTCTGCTTATCGAGGGTGTCGTGGGTACTACTACCGACGACACCTCTGGAGGAATCACTTCGATATAGTCATTCACTTTTGTTTCTTCGAATGCAGCGGTTACTTCTTCTTGTGAGAGCTCGCTGTTATACACACGAAGCATTCCAATGTCGCCCTTGGCATTCCAGGTGTTAGCTGAGTAGCCATTATCCATCAATATGAAGTCACCGTTTGAATTGAAAAGCCGTCTGCTGGTGACTAGTGCATTGGAGCAACTTGAACTGAGGTTTCCAACTGGGTTACACGTAACCGCTTGCAGAACACCATTGACATACATTTTCTGATCGGTCTCTGATCCGTTTTTCACCATCACAAATGTGAGGTGCTTCCACACGTCCACATATGTTGAACCATCTTTTCCATATATCTCTGAACTGATGGTGTCAAAACCGACACCATGTTCGTAGTGATACACGTTGTAATGAGGCGAGCCGGCCCAAGAGAACAACATTGAGCCATATATATTTTGTGCACTGCCTTTGTCTTTAAGGCGGAGCCACATTTCAATTGTGACCCGACTCAGTGACGAAGTGTTACCGATAGAACCTGTTACTCGATCGCTGTTACTTGATTCTTTTCCCGCAAAGACAACACCAGAAGCACCCGATGAAGTTTTTGTCATTCCACCGGATGCGGTGGCAAGACTGCCGCCAGACGAGCCTCGGTTTGCCCATGTTTCTGAATCGGCAACGTAATCAGATGCCTCCAAGTGGATAATTGGCGTGGGTGCTGCCACGGCGAGACCTGTTTGTTCACCTGCGGCGGACAGAGAGATGACAGCGCACAGCAAGGCAACACAAACTGTGAAGTATGTACGTGGTTTTTTTCCGATAGAGAAATTCTACATTTTTTTGTGGAATCCAGTTTCGGCAATATTCCCTGATTTACCGAGGAAAGCGCTTCTCAATCCAGTCGGCCACGATTTCAAGGGCTTCGATGCGATGGCCCTCCAAATAATGAGGGGCGCCCTTCATTTCCACATATGTGGAGTCAGCTGCCCCCGAGGCGGCCACGATCTCTTTTGCTTCCCTGATACGGATTTCCGTGTCCGCCGTTGGGTGCAACAGTAGGGTCGGAACCTTGATGTGGGGCATGGTGTCGGCCAGTTTGGCGTGGCTTGAGAGCCCCGACCAGGTACTGAGCCAGCCGCGAGAGGTCATGGTGCGTGCAAGCCCGCCGCGGCCATAATTGGCCTCAAAAGGGTCTGGAAATGCGAAAAGTGAGCCCATTGGGCGTTCATCTGGCTCTAAAGAGAGGTCGAGATAGACCGGATTGGCCAAAGTGCGGTAAATCGTGTGGTATTTGGTGAATACTCGGCGCGCCCGCTGCTCGCGCCACATCTCTAAGTTTGTGTCTTTGTGAATTTCCTTGAGAGCTGTCCCGGCTGCCTCGGCGTCAGCAATGGCCTGCTTGGCAGCCGCATCGATTCTGGCTACTCGGGCACGTTGGGCTGCTCGATATTTTGCCAACCAGTCGAGATCGTAGGAACTTGGCTCTGGCCATGGGCGCCATCCGTTATCTGGGTTGTACATATCAAGTTCGGGCACTCGGCTGAACGGATCATTTTCGTCTGCCACTGATGGGTCGATGACCTGCAACATAAAGACGCCTTCGCCTGGATGAGCAGCCATGCCTACCCAGCCATCACCAATTCCTAATTCAGCATGAGCCATTGCCATGAGTGAGCCACCGCCAGAGTTGCCGAGCAAGATGACCGACTCTGCACCACGACGCTTCATTTCATCATGAGCAACCTTGACATCGATGATGCAGTTCTCATGCAAACAATCTGTGTCGTTATTGAGGTAACGAGTAGAAAAA
>CAIZMV010000301.1 GCA_903934195.1 uncultured Acidimicrobiaceae bacterium
CGAGGTGGCAACATCGCTTGATGTTCGTACACCACATTGCTACTTCGCGGATTGGAATGAAGCCGGCGGAGATATAGCCATTGTTCTTGAAGACATGTCTCCATCCGAGCAAGGCGATCAAATCCGGGGCTGCACAATTGAGGAGGCTCGACTTGCAGTCACAGAACTCAGTCGTTTGCACGGCCCACGCTGGAACGACCCGACTTTGTTCAACATCGACTGGTTGCAGCGACGCGATGCAGAAGATGGTGCGCGCTTGCATGGTCTGTATTCATTGTTCAAGCCCGGATTCCTGGGAATTTACAACGATGCAATATTGGCTGAGACTGGGAAAGACGGACTCGACTTTGTGAATCAACTTGAGAGCCTGATTCCTGCGTATGTTGCTGCAAAAGACGAACCATTTACCGTGACGCATGGCGACTACCGACTAGACAACTTGATGTTTGCAACCACTGCTGATGGTGTGCCATGTGCTGTGGTTGATTGGCAAACACCTGGCCACGGAAACGGAGTCGGCGACCTTGCGTATTTCATCGGGGCGGGGCTATTGCCAGATGCCAGACGAAAGCACGAGTGGGAATTAGTTGACCTGTACATCGCCGGAATCGAATCATTCGGTCATCCTGTTGATCATGAATGGATTAAAGACCATTATCGCAAAGAAGCAATTTCTGGTCTTGTAATGGCTGTTATTGCTTCACAGATTGTTGGTCGCACGGAACGCGGAGACAAGATGTTTGAAGTTATGGCCACTCGCCACATTATTCAGGGGCTAGAAAACGGAGCTCTGTCGCTTCTATAAAGCGCGGTGTTCTACCAGCTGTTTAACAAGGTCGTCCATGGCTGCAGTTTCCTGTCGAGCCAATGAATCGGAAGCTGTGTAGCGCATCGGCAGAAGAGCCATCATTGACTCCCACGTGGGGCAATCAACTTCGAGAAGTGAACTAACTGCCGTGCACAGGCTGCCAACAGGGTCGTGGTCGTATGTTTCCAGAAGGGTTTCAACTTCCTTCTTGGTCAATGTGCGCACGCCAGAATCGTAGGCGGGATAACCCGCTCATCAGCAGACCGAGAGGACTTGCTACGGTTCTGTGAAGCAAATCGAACCTTGGGGGGTACAGAGATGGTTACTTGGAATTACGGAGTGATGTGGAAGGGGATTGCGAAAGCAGACCCAGTGCGTCCTGCACAGATGTTTGGCGATGTTGTGTATTCGTGGGGTGATTTTCATCAACGGTCTAATGCTTTGGCAGCCGACATGTTGGCAGCCGGAATGGGTAGCCAAGCAAAGGTCGCTCACTATCTCTACAACTGTCCTGAATACCTAGAGTCAACATTCGCTTCGTACCTAGCCGGATTCGTTCCCGTAAACACGAACTATCGGTACGGGCCTGAAGAGATCACATATCTGTTTGATAACTCTGATGCAGAAGCCGTTGTGTTTCACGCGGTGTTTGCAGATCTGTGTGCACAAGTACGGCCAGCGTTGCCAAAGGTAAAGCGTTGGTACATGGTTCCTGATGAATCAGGAACAGCTTTGCCATCGTGGGCAGTTGACTACAACTCGGTTGTATCAAAAGCTGTTGCGGATATTGTTCCGCCAACTCCGTTGTCAGATGATGACATGCTCTTTTTGTACACAGGCGGAACTACAGGCATGCCGAAAGGCGTCATGTGGCGCCAAGAAGATTTGCTCCAAGTTCTCGGCCGTGGCGGTAACGCCATCACGGGCGTTGCCCCCGGAGAAACTATGCAAGAAATCATTGGTCGTGTTCAGCCAGGTGGTGTAGGTCTGCGGGCGCTTGTTGCATGCCCACTGATGCACGGCACCGGACAATTTTCTGCCTTCATCACTCTCGCTATGGGTGGTTGCATCGTTACTATGCCGAATCGAAATTTTGACCCAGCTCTGTTGTGGCAAACCGTGCAAGATCGATCTGTCAATTCAATTGTCATCGTTGGTCAGGCGTTTGCTGGGCCAATGCTTGAGTCGCTTGATGCAAATCCGAATCGATGGAATCTTTCAAGCGTCGTGCAGATGGGGTCATCAGGCGTTATGTGGAGTCAAGAGAACAAGAACGCTCTTCTTGAACACATTCCACAGATGCTCATCACAGACAGCTTTGGTTCGTCTGAAGCAGTTGGCATGGGAATGTCTGTTGCTGCCAAAGGCGCTGCGCCAAAGACTGCACAGTTTGCACTTGGTCCGAACTGTGTTGTCTTTACAGAGGACGGGAAACGAGTTCAACCCGGATCTGGTGAGAGCGGCCTAGTAGCAGTGGGTGGCGCTATCCCGGTTGGCTACTACAAAGACGAAGTGAAGTCAGCACAAACATTCCGAATGTTTGAAGGCCGACGTTGGACCGTGCCTGGCGACTGGGCAGAAGTCAATGAAGATGGCACCTTGCATCTTCTCGGGCGTGGTTCTGTATGCATCAACACTGGTGGAGAAAAAGTGTTCCCTGAAGAAGTAGAAGAAATGGTGAAAACGCATTCTTCAGTTCGTGATGCGGTAGCTGTGGGTATTCCAGATACACGTTTCGGTGAAACCATTTGTGTAGTTGTGGAAGCTGAACCAGGCGAAACACCAACCCTTGAGGTTTTGTCCGCCCACGTGAAGGCTCGACTTGCTGCGTACAAAGCGCCTCGCAACGTGGTAGTTGTATCAACAATTGGTCGCGCACCGAATGGCAAAGTTGATTACAAGCGATTGAAGCAACACGCGATAGACACACTCGGCGCGAAGTGACTCACGCTGCATCATTACGTTCGCGCCTTGCTGGCGGTGAATCAATATTGATGCCTGGCGTGTGGGATCCGCTATCTGCACTTCTCGCGCAACGTGCAGGTTTCCATACAGTTTTTGTCTCGGGCTTTGCTGTTGCCGGAACACTCTTGGGTGAGCCGGATATAGGCATTGTTGATCAGGCCAATATGTCTGACGTTGCGCGGCGTGTATGTGCAGCGTCTCCTGAACTGTGCGTTGTTGTTGATGCTGATACGGGCTACGGCGACCTGAGAGATGTGCAAGTGACAACGGAACTGTGGGAATCAGCCGGCGCAAGCGGAATGTTTCTTGAAGATCAGGTGTGGCCAAAGAAGTGCGGACACATGGACGGAAAACAAGTAGTTCCTACTGAAGAGTGGTTGGCGAAACTGACAACTGTGATGAAGACGCGTTCCGATATTTTCCTTACAGCCCGAACCGATGCTCGTGCAGTTAACGGATTGAAAGATGCTTTGGAACGGGGACGTATGGCCCGCGACCTCGGCGTCGATGCCGTATTTGTAGAGGCACCACAGTCACTGTCTGAATTGGACGAGATTGCATCGGCCCTGCCAGACGTTGTCTTGGTGGCCAACATGGTGGAAAAGGGCAAGACGCCATTGTTGACCCCGTCTGAATTAGCCGACAGAGGGTTCACTCTCATCGTGTCCCCATTGTCTGGGCTGCTCTCGGCCACGAAAGCACTGGGCGAGGCATATGAGAGATTGCAGTCGTTCGGCACTCTGAGAGACCATCTTTCGACCATTACGGCATTCGATGACTTCACCGACATTGTTGGATTGCCAAAACACCTCGCTAACGACGCCGAACACCGCTAGTCTCAATCTCACATTAAGAGAGACCAATTGGTCCGGCAACCGGGGTGACAAGCGCACGGTGCCTCCTTATCGAAAGATAAGGGATGTGGTTCCGCAATCCAGCGGAGCAACAGGCCAGCAGTTTCTCTTTCGTACAGATATTTAGTACCGACGAAAGGGGACACATGAACGAGCCATACCGTCATGACCCTTCGCCGTATCCAGCCTCTGGTGGTTGGACTTCCGAGCAGCCAATTGGGCATCGCCAATTCCATCACTTTGCTCAAACCCGTCCGTTTTCCCTTGAAGGCGGCGGTTCATTGCATGACGTCACCATTGCATACGAAACATGGGGCGAATTAAACGAAGATGCCTCTAACGCAATTCTTGTTTGTCATGCATGGACAGGGGACAGCCACGTGGCTGGTTCTGCCGGAAAGGGTCATGCAACGCCAGGTTGGTGGGAGGGCGTTGTTGGTCCTGGCAATGCAATAGATACGAACAAGTATTTCGTGGTGTGTTCGAACGTGCTTGGCGGTTGTCAAGGTTCAACTGGTCCTGCATCGCCTCACCCAGAGGATGGAAAACCGTAC
>CAIZMV010000302.1 GCA_903934195.1 uncultured Acidimicrobiaceae bacterium
GCTCTTCGTCGGTCTCTGGCGCATTGCCAAGACCTTCTGTCATACGAGTAAGCGCAACTGGTGCCACTGCGTTCACAGTGACATTGAAGCGTGCAAGCTCGAGTGCAGCGATGATGGTGAATGAAGCGATACCAGCTTTTGCTGCGCCGTAGTTCGTTTGTCCGAGGTTTCCGTAGATACCAGACACAGAAGTTGTGTTGATGATGCGGCCTGAAGTTGGCTTGCCGGCCTTTGCCTGCTCGCGCCAGTATGCAGCGGCCCAACGTGATGGACCAAAGGTTCCCTTGAGGTGAACCTTGATAACTGCGTCCCACTCTTCTTCAGTCATGTTGGTGAGCATGCGGTCGCGCAAGATACCTGCGTTGTTCACAACGATGTTGAGGTCACCAAATGATTCAACTGCGGTGTTGATAAGGCGCTGTGAGCCTTCCCATGAAGAAATGTCATCGCCGTTCGAAACAGCTTCGCCACCCATGGCCTTGATTTCTGCAACAACTTGATCTGCAGGGCTGAGGTCGCCACCGCTTCCGTCTACGTTTCCGCCGAGGTCGTTAACAACAACCTTTGCGCCTTGACTTGCCAGACTGAGCGCATGCTCGCGGCCAATGCCACGACCTGCTCCTGTAACGACTGCAACGCGTCCTTCACACAACTTTGCCACGATGGCCTCCATGATTCATTGGGCACCCGACGGATGCCACGTCTCAATAGTACGAACTCATGTCACTACCCACATAGCCCGACTGCCCCCTAGCCTCTGAACCGTGCCAAGCAAGGTCCTAATTATCGGAGCAGGTCCATCAGGAACCGCATGTGCAGCCACCCTTCATCGTCTCGGGCACGAAGTAACCGTGGTGGATAAAGCCACGTTCCCCCGAGACAAGTGTTGCGGCGACGGCCTCACCACAAATGCCTTGCGAATCCTTGACCGGCTTGGCTTTGACCCTTCTCGTGTTCCTGATTGGCAAGTCATGTCTGATGTTTTGGTGCACTCCCCAACTGGACGAACAATTGAACTTGCCTTGCCCGATGTGGGCGGCGTCTTTGCTGCCATAGCTCCGCGGTCTCAATTTGATCATGCGCTTGTGCAACATTGCCGAGACGCAGACATCACTATCCATGAAGGACATGCTTTTGTGTCGCTCTCTGAAACGGACACTTCAGTAGTTGTGAACGTAGAGGGACTTGACCAGTTCACTGTTGACTATGTAGTTGCAGCTGATGGCATGTGGTCGCCAGTACGCAAAGCAATGGGGCTTTCTACTGCCGGTTATCTCGGCGAGTGGCATGCGTTTCGTCAATACATCGGCAATGTCACGGGTTCAAGCGCCACCCAACTACACGTGTGGTTTGAAAAAGACTTGTTACCTGGCTACGCATGGTCATTCCCGTTGCCAGGCAACCGTGCAAATTTCGGGTACGGCATTTTGCGCACTTCGGAACGCAGCACGAAGTTCATGAACGACACGTGGCGTGATTTACTCACTCGTCCTCACATTCGTGAAGCACTCGGACCAGACAACGTGCCAGAAGATCGTCACACTGCATGGCCCATCCCCGCACGTATAGACACTGCCATCCGTTCATCAGGCCGTGTGCTGTTTATTGGGGATGCGGTCTGCGCGACCGACACGTTGACAGGTGAAGGAATTGGTCAAGCTCTCGAAACCGGAATCGCAGCCGCAGAATCAATCGATGCAGGCAACTCCCCCCACGAAGTTCGTTCTTACTATTCGCGCGCAATTGACAAAACCTTGCTGGCAGACCACCGCATGTCTGTTGTGCTCAGTGCCATCTTGGCCCGTCCCTTTTTTGCCCGCCTGGTCCTTGCTGTTGTCGATACGAACAATTGGACCCGCACAAACTTTGCCCGATGGATGTTTGAAGATGAGCCACGAGCCATTGTTCTGACCCCTCGGCGTTGGCATCGCAAGTTCCTCAGCCGTTCGGGTGCGTACCAATCCTGACAGCAGAACTACGGTTACAGGCATGAAGACACGCCTTACCGAAATGCTCAATATTGAACTGCCCATCATGCTTGCGGGCATGGGTGGTGTTTCTTACAGCGACCTTGTGACAGCGGTCTCTGATGCCGGTGGTATTGGCACATTTGGTGCAGCCACAATGTCGACCGAGTTATTGACTTCAGAGATGGCGCGAGTTCGTTCCATGACCAACAAGCCATTCGGAGTTGACCTACTTACTGCAGCTCCTGATTCGATTGAACGCAATATCAAGGCAATCATTGCGGGTGGTGCAAGCATCTACGTTGCTGGCCTTGGCGTACCACGCGAAATTGTTGACGAACTACACAGCAACAACATCCTCGTTGGCTCTATGTGCGGAAAAGTACGCCATGCCACTGCTGCTGTTGCAAGTGGATGCGACTTCGTTGTTGCTCAAGGAACTGAAGCAGGCGGCCATACAGGCGTGGTTGCCACCATGGCATTGGTGCCTCAAGTTGTTGATGCAGTTGATGGCAAAGTGCCCGTAGTTGCAGCAGGTGGAATTTTTGATGGCCGCGGTCTAGTTGCCGCTCTTGCACTTGGGGCTGAAGGCGTATGGATTGGTACCAAGTTCATCGCTACGAACGAAGCGCACACCGGCCAGGGTTACAAAGAAAAGATTCTTGAGTCTCTTGAAGACGACGTAGTCATCAGCAAGGGATACACAGGCAAGACCTGTCGCGTAATCCGCACCGAGTGGAGCAACCATTGGGAAAAGAATCCGTCGGAACTTCAAGGTTTCCCCGGACAAGCAATCGCTGCAGCACAAGCCGGTGTTCAGCAACTCGGCACAGGCCCCGATGTACTTCTTGACACCAACAAAGCATTTATGGCTGCAGGCCAAGCTGTCGGTGCGATTCATGAAATTCTTCCTGCTCGCCAGGTTGTAGCTGACATTATGAATGAAGCACGTCGCACACTCGAGCGCCTCGCAGCTTTTCGATAACTCGTAGTGTTTTCTTTATTGCGGCGTAACCGCGATGTGCGCATGGTGTTCGGCGCACAAATAGTGTCATACCTTGGTGACTGGTTCGCATTTGTTGCACTTGCCGGGCTAGTTGAAGACGTAACCGACTCCCGGTTCCTTGTATCGCTAGTACTCGTGTCGATGACCATCCCTGGACTCTTCATGTCACCAGTAGCCGGCTCATTTGCGGATCGATTTGATCGTCGCAAAATCTTGATCGTTGTATCAATTCTTCAAGCATTCGCCGCCTTGTTACTGCTTCTTCATTCCGCAGCCGGAATTTGGATCACCTTTGTTGCTCAATGCCTTATTGCCGCACTTGCGTCGTTCGTTGGGCCATCAACCAGCGCGTCGGTTCCCAACTTGGTAGATAATGATGACGACTTGCGTAAAACCAATGCACTCTTCGGCAGCACATGGGGAACCATGCTCGCTGTTGGTGCTGCGTTGGGCGGAGTCTTTGCTGCAGTGTTCGGGCGAAACGCAGCATTTATCGCAAACGCCGTTTCATTTGTGGTAGCTGCGATGCTATTTGCGGGCGTGAAACGACCAATGCAAAGTGAACGCACACAAAACTCAAACAAAGGTCGCGTTCGTCCGATTGCTGACATGAAAGAAGCAATCAACGTCGCAAAGAAAGATCCTGTAATACTTGCGCTTCTTTGTTCGAAGATGACCTTTGCGGTAGGCGCAGGAATTGTCAGCCAGCTTGCAGTTCTTGCATCAAATGTTTTCAATGTCGGCGACTCAGGCCGTGGGCTGCTGATTGGTGTACGCGGAATCGGTTCCGGACTTGGCCCAATTCTTGGTGCACGAATCGCTGGTCGCGATATGGCGAAACTTCTGAAAGTGTGCGGATATGCAGGGCTAGTTTTCGCTGTGTGTTACGTGGGTGCAGCATTAAGTCCATTTATCGGAATGGCTGCAGTCTTTATTGCTCTCGCACATCTCAGCGGTGGTGCACAGTGGACATTGTCAACGCTGGGTTTACAGATGGAAGCACCCGATCATGTGCGTGGACGTGTGATGGCTGGCGATATGGCAATGGTGAACACCATGATTGGTTTCACCAGCATCCTTGCCGGACTCACCTCGCAATTCATCGGTGTACGACCAGCAATCATTATCTTTGCCGCAGCTGCAGCGGTTGCTTCTGTTGTCTACTTAATTGCTACAGCCGGAATCATTCGGCGTCTGCGCAACGAGTCACTGCAGCAATAAGTCTTGCTGGGCGTGGGTCGCCATCAATCGTTGTCATCATTGTGTTCATCACATAAGCAAAACCAAGTTCACGTGAAGGCTGAGCGAACGCACATGAACCGCCTGCGCCGTTGTGACCGAAACTTGTTGGGCCAGCAAACGCAGTACGTTCCGAATGCAACATGAAGCCCATTGCGAAATCAGTGGCGGACACAAGAATCTCATCCATTTCTCCGTGCGGTGTATTGCTGGTAGTCGCTCTGTTGCGAGTCGACTCATTCAGCAAATGCACTCCGTCAATATCTGATACGAGTGCTGCATAAATACGCGCCAATGATCGAGCATTTGAAATTCCGTTAGCCCCTGGAAGTTGTGATTGATGCACATCTTCTCTGTTGAAGGCCCCCTGACCAAATGCGCCATTTAAAGACAACGCAGCGGCCCCTTTTGTCCCAGGTCCACTTGATTCCATCAGTGTTTTTACTTCTTCAGGCGAAAACTTAGGAACCGGATGCGCCATCAACCGCGCGACGCGAGGCTCGAGTTCTGGTGGTAACCCAACGTGCATCTCTACGCCCAACGGCCCGGCAATTTCTTCACGCACGAAATCACCAAGACTCTTACCGGTAACGCGGCGAACCAATTCACCAGCAAGCCATCCAAATGTCAATGCATGATAGCCGTGAGTCGAATCAACTGGGAATAACGGTGCAGTATCGGCAAGTCGCGCTGTGATGGTGCTCCAATCAAGTGCATCTTCCAATGAGATATCACCATCAACCGTGTACAAACCGGCACGGTGCGACAACAGTTGTGCGACTGTGATGTCACCTTTGCCACGTGCGGCAAATTCAGGCCAATAGGTAGAAACCTTTTCGTCGTAGTTCAACAAACCACGCTCGACGCACATTGCTACCGCAATAGAGGTAATGCCTTTTGTTGTCGAGAATACGACTTGAAGTGAATCGTTGTCATACGGAACCGTTTGATCTTTATCTTGCCAACCACCCATGAGGTCGACAACACATTTACCGCGGTGATACACCGCAACTCCTGCGCCTCTGTCTTCCTTGATGTCAAAACTATGAACGAAAGCATCGCGCACTGGCTCCCAGCCGGGAGCAACAACATCAACTGTCAGTATTGACATGATCAGGCGTCGATGATGGCGCGGAGTTTTTCGATTTGGCCGACAGGGTCTGGACCAATTGGGTTCACTGACAACACAGTGACACCTGATTCTTTGAATGCAGCAACGCGCTCTTTGATGAAACCAGCCGAACCAACAAGGTTGGCGTTCATGATCCATTCGCCGGGAATCGCTGCAGCAGCTTCGGCCTTCTTGCCTTCAAGGTAGAAGTCCTGAATGTCAACTGCTTCTTTTTCGAATCCGTAGTCACGGCAGATGTCGTTGTAGAAGTTCTTGCCGCGAGCACCCATGCCGCCGACATACAACGCCATATTTGGGCGTGCCATGTCAAGAACCTTCTTCTGGGCATCACCAGTAAGCGAATCATCGATAGCCAACATGCCGCCAGCTGAAATTTCAAGACGCCCACGAGATGGATCACGCTTTGCAAGGCCTGCCTTCAACTGATCACCCCATACGTTGTGGTAGCGCTCTGGGTAGAACATGATTGGAAGCCATCCGTCTGCCATTTCTGCAGTTGCTTCAACGCTCTTGTCTTTCAATGACGCCCACCAAATGGGGATGTCTTTACGAACTGGGTGGTTGATGATTTTGAGAGCCTTACCAAGACCAGTTCCCTGGCCAGCAGGAAGCGGGATGTCAACGGTCTTGCCGTGGTATTCCAATGGTGCTTCGCGTGCCCACACATTGCGGCACACTTCAATGTATTCCTTGATGCGTTGCATTGGCTTTTCGTATGGAACTCCGTGGAAGCCTTCAATTACTTGAGGTCCAGATGCGCCGAGACCGAGGATGAAACGGCCATCGCTCACGTAGTCGCAACCGGCAGCAGTCATTGCCATTAGCGCAGCAGTACGTGAGTACACATTGACAATTCCAGTACCAATTTCGATGCGACTTGTTTTTGCAGCGAGGTAACCGACTTGTGAGATTGCATCGAAGCTGTAGGCCTCCGCAATCCACACTTGGTCGAGGCCGGCCTTTTCAAGTTCGACGACCCGATCGGCGGCTTGCTTGAAGCCATCTGAATAACTGATTCCCATTGACAATTTCATGGTTTCTCCCTTGAAGACGTTCCGCAACTCTAGAACGACAAGAGTCACCCTTGCGAGTTCTGAGAATCTGGGTGCCAAATAGCTGATCTGGTGCAACAATGCAGGCGTGACAATCACGCCGAACTCATTCTATATTTCAATTCGTGACGGCCTTTCCCTGCGCATGTTGCAATGGTCGTCTGTTGACGAGTCCCCCGGCATTCCCATCCTTCTCATTCATGGTCTTGCCTCGAACGCCCGTCTGTGGGATGGGCCAGCGCGGCGCCTTGCCGAACTTGGTCATGCAGTAACGGCCATTGACCTTCGCGGACACGGCCTTAGCGACAAACCCGACACCGGATACGACATGGCAAATATTGCCGACGATGTCCTTGATGTGGTCAACGCGCTCGGTGTACGCCAACGCAATTGGGTACGACCTCTTGTTCTTGGGCAATCGTGGGGTGGAAACATCGTGGTGGAATATGCGCATCGATACGGCGACACAATTCGCGGCATCGTTGCCGTTGATGGCGGCACCATTGAATTGTCGGAAGCATTTCCTGAATGGGAACAGTGCAAGGTGACGATGGCGCCACCAGCACTTGCCGGTATGCAATACGACAAACTTCGTTCATACATTCGCGCTGCTCACCCTGATTGGAGCGAAGAAGCAATTGATGGCCAGATGCACAACATGGAGCGCATGTCCGACAACACCATTCGCACACACCTCACCTTTGATCGACATATCGACGTTTTGCACGGGCTATGGATGCACAAGCCTTCAACGTTGTGGGCTGACATCAAAGTTCCGGTCATGTTTACGCCTGCCTCTCGCTCGGAAGACCACCACACAAAAATGAAGCGCGCACAAATTCAGAATGCTCTCAACAATCTTGCCCGTGGACGGGTGGAGTGGTTCACACCTGCAGATCATGATTTGCATGCACAATTTCCATTGCAATTTGCTGGTGTAGTTGACGACGCCATTACTTCAGGATTCTTCTCATGAGCCTTCCGCGCATCCTTGCAATCATGGGCTCAGGCGAAACAACGCCAACCATGGTCACTACACATCGTCGTCTCACATCTTTGCTGCCATCGCCAGTTAAAGCAGTCGTGCTTGACACCCCGTACGGGTTTCAGGAAAACGCACCTGAACTTGCAACAAAAGCCGTTGAGTATTTCAAAACATCTATCAATGTTGATCTTGTTGTTGCCGGTCTCGTCCGCTTACACGACACACATATTGCAGCAGACCCCGTCGCAATCGAACGTGGGCTTCGCGCACTATCCGATGCTGACTACATCTTTGCTGGTCCTGGTTCACCTACATATGCGTTGCGTCAATGGTCCGGATCATCTATAGCGCGAATCATGATTGACAAACTCAACAACGGTGGAATCGTGACGTTTGCTTCAGCTGCTGCTCTCACGCTCGGCAAGGCAACGGTGCCGGTGTACGAGGTGTACAAAGTTGGGCAAGACGTTCAGGCCCTTGCCGGCTTAGACATTCTCGCAAGTATCGGCATCAACGCTGCCGTAATTCCTCATTACGACAACACAGAGGGCGCAAACCACGACACCCGTTTCTGTTATCTCGGCGAGGCTCGTTTGCAAATGTTCGAATCACTGCTCGACCCTGACACGTACGTTCTCGGAGTTGACGAACACACTGGATTGATAATCGATCTCGATGCAGCTACAGCAACCGTTGTTGGCAATAGCAATGTCACTATCCGATTGCGCAGTGAATCTTTTGTCTACCCAACTGGATCTGTCATTCCACTTTCACTTCTGCAGTCACCCACGTCGTTGTTAACAGGATCCGGTGAGGTGTCGTCAAATCATTCCATCGCAACCACGCCTGTTGCAACAATCGCTGAGCCGGCTCAGGCCAATTCACTTGATGCGGCACTTGCTGAGTCAATTCAACAATTTGACCAAGCGATGCAACAGCGTGACGCACTAGCCGCTGTACGTGCAGTTTTGTCTCTAGAACAATCAATGCAGGATTGGTCAAGCGACACGTTGCAAAGCGATGTGCTCGTGCGCGCTCGCGGCACACTTCGCTCCATGATTAGTCAATTGGGCGACGCTGCAGTCGGTGGTGTGAGAGACCCTCGCGAAGTCGTGGCGCCATTTGTTGAGGCCATGCTGTCAGTGCGGGCCACCGTTCGCGCCGAGAAGCGTTTTGATTTGTCAGACATCATTCGCGATGTATTCGCGTCGCTCAATATTGAAGTGCGCGATACGCCGGCAGGCGTTGAGTGGTCTTTACGAACTGAGTAAAATCAGATGTGGTGCAGGCCAGAGATTCTGGTTCGTCCACGGATTCCGGTAACCGCATAGACCACGATGAACATCAGTGTGCCAGTCAGAATAATGGTTGCACTTGCTGACGTGTCAAGGAAGTACGACAGGTACATACCGGTGAACGCCGATA
>CAIZMV010000303.1 GCA_903934195.1 uncultured Acidimicrobiaceae bacterium
GAATTGCAATGCGTAGTTGTTGCGACGCTGTTCGCCCATGGTGGACGAAGTTTCTGTTGACAAGTTCTTTCCGCATGCACTGCCAGCGCCATGCGCAGGAAAAACTCTGGTGGGGTCTGGCAATGTCAGCAGTTTGTTCTGGATTGATGCGAACAACATGTGGCCAAGTTCGTCAGCTGTTTTTCCTACGCTGACCAAGAGGTCCGGACGACCAACATCACCAATGAACAGCGTGTCGCCTGTCAGAACGCCGTAGGGGACTGCATCACCGTCATGTTCGTACACAACGTACGACGCCGACTCTGGTGTGTGTCCTGGTGTGAGTCGAGTTTCGATCACAACATCACCAAGCACAATGCGTTCGCCGTCTGCAAGGAGGTGAGCTGCGAATTGTGGTCTGGCTTCTGCGCCGAAACAAATGGTTGCGCCAGTGGCTTTGGCAAGTTCAAGATGGCCGGACAAGAAGTCAGCATGAAAATGCGTTTCCAGAACGTGAGTGATGGTGAGGTTCAATTCGCGTGCACGGTCAAGGTATTGGTCAATGTCGCGTTGAGGGTCTACGACAACTGCGCGGCCAGTTGATTGGTCGCCGACTAGGTATGAGGCGTGTGAGAGGCATTCAAGGTAAAACTGTTCAAAGATCATGGGATTCTCTTTCTGATGTACCTACATGATACCCTAAGGGGTATAACTTTCGTCTGAGGGAGACAGCAGTGAAGATTGAACAAGACGTTCTTGATGGTTTACAGAAGCGACTAGCCCGAATTGAAGGCCAAGTACGTGCTGTGCGCACGATGATTGAAGATGGCCGTGAATGCCGCGACATCATTACGCAGGTGTCTGCTGCCAGTACGGCGCTTGACCAAGTGGGGTTCCGTTTGTTGTCCGCCGGCCTTCAGCAGTGCTTGCAAGACCCGAAACAAGCCAAACGCGACGGCTTTGATCTTGAAGAAGTAGAAAAGCTTTTCCTCAAGCTGGCGTAGTGCACGCCAGAAGGTGTGCCTACTAGTTGAGCGTCGCCACCATGAAGGCGACTAGGGCTCCAAGTATTCCGATGCCGTAGGTGAGTGAAATACCAATCATCCATCTGGTGTTGGTGTCGATCTTCTGAGCGAGCTTGTCGATTCGGTCGTCGAGCCTTGCTTCGAGAATGTCGATTCTTGCTTCAAGTTTGTCGAACCTCGCTTCAAGTTTGTCGAATCGGATTTCGAGCTTGTCGATTCGGTCGTCGAGTCGTGCTTCAAGTTTGTCAATCCTGGTTTCAATACGGTCAAAATCGCCAGTGCGGGCAACGTCGTACCATCCGCCTGGTGGCAGGTGTTCCATCAATGTGTTAGCCACTGTTTCTCCGACGCTCTTTCGTAATCCGGAAAGCATGTCTAACCGGGCTGTCTCGCTAATTGTCATAGTAAGTCCTTTCCAGGATCTGTCAAATGCGATGTGTGCGGGAGTGCAAGATTTCGGCATAACCTGACCAGATGAGCGAGCCGACCTTTAGCCATCTCAATGAATCGGGCCAGGCACACATGGTCAATGTGGGTGGCAAAGACATCACCAGTCGTCGGGCAGTTGCCCGGTGCAACGTGCAGATGTCGCCAGCAACGTCGGCTGCCATTGCCTCGGCATCGTTGCCGAAGGGCGACGTTATTGCTACTGCTCGCATCGCAGGTATTCAGGCTGCGAAGAAAACCAGCGACCTTATTCCGTTGTGTCACCCCCTCATGCTCAGCGCAGTGACCGTCAACATTTCGGTAGGCGAGGGTGTTGTTGCCATCGAAGCGATTGTCGAGACCACCGGACAGACCGGCGTCGAGATGGAAGCACTGACCGCGTGTTCGGTTGCTGCTCTCACCATCTACGACATGTGCAAGAGCGCAGACAAGTCGATGGTGATCGGTGAATTGGCTCTGTGGGAGAAGTCGGGCGGACGCTCTGGCACCTTCCAGCGCCCTGAATGACGTCCGTCTACCCCCTGTGAAAAATGTCCTAATTGGTCGTTTTTGTTCATTTTCAAGCCAAAACAGCGTAATTTCGCGCTGAATCAGGCGTGAAGGGTCGCAGGGCTGACAAAACCTCACTAGAATTTCATGAGTGTCTTAGGACGCCCTTAACCAATGCCTCCAGCATCGGTGCGCGACCACGGTCGAATATTTCTATTCCCTAATCAAGGTGATTATCTCGTACATGAGTCAACTAGTTCTTCTTATCGTCGGCGCAATGTGGATGGCAGTGTTGCTACCTCCACTTCTTCGCTCACGCTTTGATACTGGTGCCGTGTCGTCTGTCTCTGATTTCCGTCGTCAGCTGCACACCCTTCAGCGCTCGCAAGCTCCTGGCACTCAAGCCCCAATGCGCGCCATGGCTCGACCACTGTCGTCGTCTCCTCGTCTTTCTGCCCCGATGGCTCGCCAGTCAGCACAAGCTCCTCGCCTGATTGCAAGCGACGGCGTTCTTGCCGCCGAGCCTCGCCACCGCCGCACTCATCACACTGCTGAATTGCCTCGCACGCACTTTGCTTCTGAGACCGCCTTTATGTCGTCTCGCGAAGTAGTTCGTCGTCGTCGCGTCAATGTTCTCTACGGAATGGTGGCTGCCACTGGCATCTCATTGTTCCTTGGTGTCACCACCGGCAGTACAGCGATGCTGTACCTGTTCACGGTTTCATTCCTCGGTCTCGCGGCCTACTGCTACATCCTTGTGCAGATTCGTAACCAGGAATACCTTCGCCGTTATTACGGCCAACGCCACGCCGCGTAATTCCCGTCGTCCGCTACGGACTGTGACGCTTGGCGCATGCGCCTCTAGACTTTCCACTTCGTACTTACACGGGGGATTTTCACATGGCACTTTCATGGACAGAAGCACAATCAAAAGTTTTGGCCGCAGGGTCAGGTACTCCGTTTGAATTGATGGAAGCCGAAATCCGTGGCGTGAAGATGGATGTCTTCAAGAACTGCCCGCCAAACCTTGCACTCGTTTTGCAGAATGCGCGCAACTTCGGTGACGCCACTTTCATCATCTACGAGGGCGAGAAGTGGACCTTCGGAAAGACCATGGACCAAGTCGATGGTTTGTGCCACTTGCTTGTCAATACATATGGCGTGAAGAAGGGCGATCGTGTCGCTGTTGCCATGCGTAACTTCCCCGAATGGATCATGGCATTTGCCGCAATCATTTCTATTGGCGCTGTCAACGTGTCATTCAACGCATGGTGGACCGAAGACGAGATGGACTTCGCATTGCAAGACTCTGGTGCAAAAGTTCTTATTGGTGACCAGCAGCGCATCGACACTGCTCATGCGTCATGTCGCAAGCACGGCATCAAGATGTTGTGTGTTCGTCCAGAGCGCGAACTTGGCGCTGATGTTGACGATTGGGCTGCAGTTGTAAAAACCGGTCTCGGACCATTGGTTGCAGATATCTCTCTTGATGACGACGCAACAATTCTTTACACCTCTGGTACTACTGGCCGCCCGAAGGGTGCCGTGTCTACGCACCGTGCAGTTCTCAGTGCACTAATGGCGTTCTCTGCGCGTAACGCAGTGTTGAAGTTGGCATCTGATGAACCAGAAGCTCCAGCAGACCCGTTCCCGCCATCGTTCATTCTGATCGTGCCTCTTTTCCACGTCACCGGTTGTGTGCCAGTGATGTTGAGCTGCTTTATGGCTGGCCTCAAACTTGTCATCATGTACAAGTGGGACGCTGGCAAGGCATTGCCAATCATTGCTGAAGAAAACATCACAAACTTTGTTGGTGTTCCAACTCAGTCATGGGACCTTGTGAACCATCCTGATTTCGACAAGTACGACACAAGCAGCCTTCGTGCTGTTGGCGGTGGCGGTGCACCAGC